>NZ_JBFTJR010000014.1:0-88170 GCF_056395525.1 Caulobacter sp. 10L414 | reverse complement strand
GGCCCGAAGCGGCGACGTGGATGCGATCGAGCGGGTTTAGAGGGCGGGGGACGTAAACCCGCCTATCGGTTGGTTCGCCTGTCATGAACCTCCGCCCGTCCAAGGGTCCGCGCCGCCATGCACGCCTGGCCGCCAAGAAACGGGGCGCACTGCATGGGGAAGGGGCAAAAGGCGGAAGAGGCCTGCGCGCCCCGGCCTGAGGAATAACGATCGCGCGGGGCGTTCCAGCTTCGTCGAAACGGTACTTGAAACAAACACATCCGGGCGAGGCCCGGACGCCCCGCGCCCTCTCCATCACCATCGCAGTGAAAGCGCGAGGCCGCAAAGCCGCGCCCGCCTACAAGGAACCTCCCCCTGTGGGGGGAGGCGGCCGAAGGCCGGTGGGGGGCCGTTTTCAGCTTCCGAAGCGTCGGTCGATCACCCACCAACTCCCCCCACCGATCGCTGACGCGATCGCCTCCCCCACAGGGGTAGGTCCGCCGACCAAGGCCCTCCCCCTGAAGGGGGAGGTGGCCCGGGAGGGCCGGAGGGGGGGTATCTGATGAGGCAGAAACAGCCGCAGACGCCGCAGTCCCTTCCCCCTCAGTCGCTCCGCGACACCCCTTCAGGGGAAGCATCTGGGCGGAGGGCCGTCGGGCGCTCATTGACTCACTCATAACTCGCCAGTTATAGAAATAACATAACCCGTCAGTTATCGATTTCGCCCATGGAAACCCAGACCGACCTCCTGTTCCGCGCCCTGGCCGACCCGACCCGTCGGGCCCTGTTCGAGCGGCTGTGCCGCGAGGGCGAGCAGACCGTGGGGGCGTTGACGGCGACGGCGGGGGTGTCGCAGCCGGCGGTGTCCAAGCACCTGGCGGCGCTGAAGGCGGCCGGTCTGGTCGCCGACCGGCACGAGGGCCGGCAGACCCACTACAGCCCCCGTACGGCGGCCCTGGGGCCGCTGGCGGACTGGACCAAGGACATGGCGCGGTTCTGGGAAGGGCGGTTCGACGCCCTCGAGGATCTGCTGAGCAGGATGGACCAATGACCGATACGCGCACCGCCGTCGTCGAGCGGGAATTCCAGCATCCCCCGGAAAAGCTGTGGCGGGCCCTGACCCAGCCGCACCTGATCGAGGAATGGCTGATGAAGAACGACTTCGCCCCCAAGGTCGGCCATCGCTTCCAGCTGAAGGGCGAGTGGGGCGGCACGCTGGACTGCGAGGTCCTGACCATCGAGCCGGGCCGCGTGCTGGCCTACCGCTGGGACTTCGACCACGAGGACCCGGCCTATGGCTTGAAGAGCATCGTCACCCTGACGCTGACCCCCACCGCCGCCGGCACCCATCTGCGCATGGAGCAGGCCGGTTTCCGTCCCGACCAGAAGCAGGCCTACGGCGGCGCCCACGCCGGCTGGAAGACCTTCTTCGACAAGCTGGACGGGCTGCTGGCGAAGGAAGGGTAGGGGCGAAACCCTCGCCCTTCGACAGGCTCAGGGTGAGGGTTTTCAGCCGCCGAGCCGACCATGGTCCTCATCCTGAGCTTGTCGAAGGACGAGGACCACGCAACCACAACAAAGGGAGAAAACCATGAGCGGCTTCATCCGCCAGGGCCATCGCTGGCTCTCCATCGCCTTCACCCTGGGCGTGCTGACCTACATCGGCGTGATGACCACGAAGGGCCAGCCTGCGGCATGGGTGGGCCTGCTGGCCCTGATCCCGTTGATCCTGCTGCTGGTCTCGGGGCTTTATCTGTTCGCGCTGCCCTACGTGCTGCGCTGGCGGAGGAAGGGCTGAGCCATGACGGGCGACAAGGGTCCCGTGAAGCTGCTCTCGGGCGGCAATCCGCAGATCCCCAAGGGCGACGGCGACGCGCCTGTCCAGGCCTACATCGCCGCCATGCCCGGCTGGAAGCGGCAGGTGGGCGAGCGCATCGACGCCGTGGTCGCCCGCGAGGTGCCCGGCGTGCGCAAGGCGGTGAAGTGGAACTCGCCGTTCTACGGCGCGCCGGTCGGCGAGGGCTGGTTCCTCAGCCTGCATTGCATGACGAAGTACGTGAAGGTGGCCTTCTTCAAGGGCGCGGCGCTGGAGCCGCCTCCGCCGGGGCCGTCGAAGCAGGCCAATGTGCGCTATCTCGACGTCTACGAGGACAGCCTAAGCGAAGGGGCCTGGGACGAGGCCCGGTTCGCCGACTGGGTGCGGCAGGCCGCCGCCCAGCCCGGCGAGAAGATGTGAGGGAGCAACGACATGAAGGCGGGAGCCGCCGGCGAGCCCCAGAGCGGGGCGCAGGCCAGCAATCTGATCGACGAGCGCATCGCCTCGCTGGGCGACTGGCGCGGAGAGACCCTGGCCAGGGTGCGTGCCCTGATCCACGAGGCCGATCCCGACGTGCTGGAGGAGTGGAAGTGGCGCGGCACGCCGGTGTGGTCGCACGGCGGCATCGTCTGCACGGGCGAGACCTACAAGGCCTACGTCAAGCTGACCTTCGCCAAGGGCGCGGCGCTGCCGGATCCCGCGGGGCTGTTCAATTCCAGCCTGGAGGGGAACACCCGCCGAGCCATCGACATCCATGAAGGCGCGGCGATCGACGAGGCGGCGCTGAAGGCGCTGTTCCAGGCGGCGGTGGCGCTGAACCTGAGCAAGAAGGGCAAGAAGGGCTGAGGCTCTTTCCCGTTTTCCTTCCCGTCATTCCCGCCCTTGTGGCGGGAAACCCTCTCTCAGCCGCAGGGGCCGAAGGGGCGGACTGCCAAGCAGTCCGCTGGCGTCTCATGCGTCTGCGGAAACAGGGGTTCCCGCCACAAGGGCGGGAACGACGGGTGTTTATAGGGAGAATGACGGGAGGCCTGGCGCCGCCAGAAACGAAGAAGGCCGCCCCGGTTGCCCGGGGCGGCCCTTTCGTTTCGCTTTCGCGACGCCTTAGAACTTGTAGGTGGCGCCGACGAAGAAGCGACGGCCGGCATAGCCGGTGTTGATCAGGCGGATGTCGCCGGCCCAGGTGGACTCGTCTTCCTTCGTCAGGTTCTTGCCTTCGACGAAGAGAGCGAGGCCTTCCGGACCCGGCTTCCAGGTGACCTTGCCATCCAGGTAGCCGGTCGGATCGCGGAAGATCGGGTTAGCCGAGGTGTCGGCCGCCGTGACCAGGTATTCCGAGCGGTAGTTGTAGGCGAGGCGGGCGTTGATCGGGCCCTTCTCGTACCACAGGGTGGCGTTGTAGCTGTGCTTCGACAGGCCCGGATAGGGCAGCTGCGAACCGTCCAGCGAGCTGTAGACGCCGACGTCGGTGGCCTTCTGGTAGGTGTAGTTGAAGTCGACGCCCAGGCCCGACAGCAGGCCCGGCAGCCAGGTGAAGGCCGTCTTGGCGGTCAGCTCGACGCCCTGGATCTTGGCGCCGTCGCCGTTGATGTAGGTGTTGTAGTAGTACAGCGTGCCGTCGCCGAAGATGTCCTGCTGGCCCAGGTTGGTGCGCTGCGACAGGTAGAACGAGCGGATGTCCTTGTAGAAGAAGCCGGCCGACAGCTGGGTGTCGCTGTCGGGGTACCACTCGAACGACAGGTCGTACTGGTTGGCGCGGTACGGCTTCAGGCCCGGGTTGCCGGCGGTGCAGCTGTCGGGGCCGTCTTCCGACGTGCCGTCGTTGGTGTAGTTGATGGTGCAGGTGACGCTGGGCATCAGGTAGTTGACCAGCGGGCGGGCCATCAGCTGGGCGAAGCCGGCGCGGGCGCTCAGGCGGTTGTCGATCAGCCAGGTCTGGATGTTGAAGCTCGGCAGATAGACCGTGTACTTCTTGGTCATCGTCGTCTGGACGTTCGACACCGTCGTGGTGGTGGCGACGTTGTTGACGAGACGGGTCTCGTTGCGGGTCAGCTGGCCCGTGGCGGTCGTCTCGGTGGTGACGCGACGGACGCCGAAGTTGCCGAGAACTTCCTTGCCCAGCAGGTCGAAGCCGTAGTCCAGACGGATGTACTGGGCGCCGGTCTTCTCACCGACGCGGTACGGGATCTGGTCGTAGGTCTTACCGTCGTTGCCGACGCCCTTGTACAGGTTGTCGAGGTTGAAGTGCGTCGTGTCGAGGTATTGAGAGATACCGGCGAACGAGGGGTACTTCCAGCTGTCGGGCAGGCCGTTGCCGCCGTAGTAGAAGTTCGACGGCAACTGGGTCATGGCCTGGGCGAACACGGCGTTCGAGAAGGCGCGCGACCAGGTCTCGGTCGAGTTCCAGTAGCTGGTCTGATAGGCGTTGCCGAGCACCGGGTTGGTCTGGTCGGCGGTCTGGCCGGCCAGCACCGTGGCGGTCGAGTTCACCGAGTTGGCGTAGATGACGATGTCGTCCAGCGCGCTGGTCGGGTTGGCGCCCGTGTTGACGATGTAGCCGCCGTAGCCGTAGCCGTAGGTGCTGGCGTCCGAATAGCGGCCGCCGAACTTGACGCTCTTCAGGAACGGCAGGTCGGTGCGGTAGGTGAAGTCGATCTTGTATTGGTCTTCCTCGCTGGCCGACTGCGAGGGGCGGTACTGGATCTGGTACTGGTTGACCGCCGAGGCGTCCGAGGGGCTGTAGCCCTGGGCGAAGGTGAAGATCGGGGCCGAGCCGTTCGGGTCCAGCGTGACCTTCAGGCCGGGCGTGTTGAACGACACCGAGGCGTTGTTGGTCTGGCTGAGGGTCTCGGTTTCGCCGTGCGAACCGACGAAGTCGACCTTCAGGCGCTCGCCGTCATAGTTGAAGCCGAACGTCGTGTACTTGGACTCCGAGGTGTACTTGAAGTCGCGCGACGAGATGCTGAAGGCGTTGTTGCCGCCGCGGTTGGCCGTGCCGACGCAGTCGCCGATGACGAATTCGGTGACGTTGTGGTTGGCGTCGACCTTCACGCCCGGGACGTTCTGGGCGGTGGCGGCCGTGACGCGGGCGCAGCCCGGGCCGTAGTTCAGGGCGTCGAGCGAGGTCAGGCCCGTGCCGTAGTTGATGTCGTTGAGGACCTGCTCGCGCTTGTTCTGCTGGTAGGTGACGAAGGCGTTCAGGTTGTCGGTGAACTTGTACTGGGCGGTGAACTCACCCGAGGTGCGGGTGTCGTCACGGGTCCAGACGCGGTAGCGCGGCACGCGCGGGCTGTAGTCGTACCACTGGCTTTCGCAGGCGGTGCGGGCCTGGGCGGTCGACAGCACCGCGGCGTTCGGCGTCGTGATGGTGGCGCAGCTGGCTTCGGTGTCGAAGCCGGCGATGTAGTCGCTGACCGCCTTGCCGTAAGTCGGGTTGTAGTACTCGACGGTCTTGTCGGCCGAGTTGTCGAAGTCGCCGAGCAGGGCCCAGGAGTGGTCGTCGTAGTAGTCGCCGCGGGTCAGGACGCGGTCGTAGGTGACGTTGCCCATCAGGCCCAGGCGGCCGTCGAACAGCTGGGTGGCGCCGAACACGCTGCCGCGCGGCTTCCAGCCGGGCAGGGTGTCGAGCTTCTGCTGCGAGGCCGTGAACGACATCGTAGGCTTCTTGAAGTCGAGCGGCTTGCGGGTGGTCACCGACACGGTGCCGCCGACGCCGCCTTCGGTCATGTCGGGGGTGAAGCCTTTGAAGACGTCGATCGACTTGACCATTTCCGACGGCAGTTCGCGGAAGTCGTTCGAGCGGCCGCCGCCGCCGTAGACCGACAGGTTGCCGGCGGTCGACAGGGCGCTGACGCCGTTGATCTCGACGCGGTTCAGGTCGGGTTCGACGCCGCGGATCGACACCGCGTTGCCTTCACCAAAGTCGCGGGCCAGCTGCACGCCGGTGACGCGGCCCAGGGCTTCGCCGACGTTCTTGTCGGGGAACTGGCCGATGTCTTCGGCGACGATCGAGTCCGAGACCGTGCCGGCGCGCTTCTTGCGGCCCATGGCCGACTGCAGGCTGGCGCGGGTGCCGACGACGACGACTTCCTCGACGGCGGTCTCGGTGGACGCGCCGGCGGCGGGAGCCGGAGCGGTCTGGGCGAGGGCCGAGCCGCCGCCGACCAGCAGCAGGACGGCCGCCATGCCCGTGGTGCGCATCAGTCCGTTATCGCGTCGGACCTTGGTGTTGACCTTCATAGTATTCCTCCAAGTCGTGGGTGGCGAACCACCCGGCCGGCGGCGTCTCGCGAGGCGGCCGGCTTTAAAGTCGTGAGATGGAAGCCTGGGCGGCGGGAGCGTCCGACGAAGACCGGCAGTCGAATCGGAAGTCCCTGGGCCCGGGCCGTTGCGATGCGCGAAGATCGAGGGCAGGGCGGACCGGCGGCGCTGTGCGCTCTGGCGGACGTTCCTGACGGCGAGCCTGGGGTAAGGAGCTGACGCCTCGACGGCCGGCGGCGAAACGCTGCGCCGGTCCGTATCTCGATCTTCTGCGATCGTGCGCGTGTTGCGGACACGCGGCACTGTCCAAGGCGGTCTGTCGTCCGTCGCGGACCTTTGGTCTCTGCGTACGGAACGTATCCATCCATTTCCAAACCGAAGCCACGAGTCAACGGTCTGGAGACAAAATTGCGTCGGCGGGGCCTGTAGCCCCATTCGTGTGACAATTAAAGCACCATATTCCCATATGGTGGAATGCTTTTGCAATAATCGGGATTAGTGCTTGATTTTGGCGCGTATCCTGCCCACTGTGGCGACATTCGGCGCGTCCGCGCGCCCGGCCGACGGCAAGATCGGGATCGAGAGGAAACGACAGGACATGGCCCCCAGGGCCTTCCCCGTTCCCTACCGCCCCACCGAACCGCCTGCCGCCTTGGGGTAGTCAGCAGGGAGGGACAGTCATCCCACCGGTCGCTTCGGCGGCGCGTCGGACGCTTTCGCAGAAGGCTCGGGCGTGACGAGGATACCGGTGTCTATAGCGGTCTTTTAGTCACTAGAGATTGTGGTCGCGTTTCTCGGCGTTGTGTGTGCGTGCCGTGGGTCGACGCTTCCGGAAGCGGGTTTCGCAAGGGGTTGCGGGCGCGCTTCGAGCACTGACCGTCCCGTCCTGCAGAGGGCGGGGCGAATTCCATATCTGGGGGGCTCTGCCGGGCGTCAACGCGCCTGGCGAGTCTGATCGCCGCGGCGTCTTGTCCGCGAGCCTGGCGCGTGGGCGCGCCGAGATTTTCTGTTCCCGAAACGAAAGAAGCCCCGGAACGTGTCCGAGGCTTCCGATCCGTTCACGGCCTGCGCTCGGGCGCGCGGCCGAAGGACGGCATTTGTCCGCAAAGGGCGCTGGAGGTCAGGGTTGACCCATGGTCTTCACGGAGCGTTCCAGCGCGTTCGCGATCGACAAATGAGACACTGGATCACCTCCTTTCGGCTGCGCGTCACAACCTGACGCCCAACTAAGGTTGGGTGCGAAAGGCGCTTTGGCAAGTGGCCGGCGACGGCGCGCGCGACCTGTCCGATCGGGTGATGGGGGGGCAGCCCCGGTTCGCGCAAAGGGGGACCGTGCGCGATCCGGGGCCGCGCTCCTGGCGGCTGGCTAGAGGGCGCGCCAGGCCAGGAGGATGAGAGTCCAGAGACCAAGGTTGAAGGCCAGGGCCGCCACGCGGGGGCCGTTCACGCGCGCGGCCAGGGCCACGGCGCGCGGGCGCTGGGCATGGGGAGCGGCGGTGGCGGCGGTGCGGGTCACGGCGGTGGTTCCTTCGGATGTCGGGGCGACGCCGGGTGCGTCGCGCTTCTGATGATTAAGATAGGAAGCCGGGGGTTAGTTTCATATGCGACAAAACGGACACGGGGCCTCATGGTCCTGCGCGAATTGTCGCAGAGAGTCGCGCATGCCCGCCTGGGATCCTGACGTCTATTCCCGCTACCGCGCCTATCGCGACCGGCCGGCCCTGGACCTGATGCTGAAGATCCCCCGCGACCTGGATCCCAGGGAGATCTGGGACCTGGGCTGCGGCCCGGGCGAGCACGCCGCGCTGCTGGCCGCGCGTCATCCAGGCGCGGTGGTCCATGGCCTGGATTCGAGCCCGCAGATGCTCGAGCGCGCCAAGGGGCAGGGGGCGGGTGTCGACTGGGTGCTGGGCGACATCGACGCCTGGCGCCCGGCCGTCGCCCCCGACCTGATCTTCACCAACGCCGCCCTGCAATGGCTGGACGGGCACGAGGCGCTGTTTCCCCGGCTACTGGAAAGCCTGGCGCCCGGCGGGGTGCTGGCCTGCCAGATCCCGCAGGTCGAGGACGCCGGCTGGCGGCGCAGTCTGCGCGAGGTCGCCGCCGACGGCCCTTGGGCCGGCAAGCTGGCGGCGCTGGACGGCGTGCGCCAGGGTCACGATCCGCGCGCCTATCACGACTGGCTCTCGCCGCTGGCTGACGACCTCGACGTCTGGGTGACGACCTATCTTCACGCGCTGGAGGGCGAGGACCCGATCGTCGACTGGACCTCGGGCACGAGTCTTCGGCCCTATCTGGAGCGGCTGGAGCCCGGCGCCGAGACGGCGGCGTTTCTGGCGGCCTGGCGCGAGCGGCTGGCGCGGGACTATCCGCGGCGGGACGACGGGATCACGCTGCTGCCGTTCACGCGACTGTTCGTGGTGGCGCGGCGTTAGAGGGCTTTTGATCCCCCTCTCCAAGAGAGAGGGATCAGAAAACTACTCCATCTCCGCCAGGCTCTTCCTGCGCCGGAGCTCCGTCACAGGAACCTCCAGGCCGTCGAGCGCCATCGCCGCGGCCTCGAAGCCCGCCGCCACGGCCGGTTCGAAGGCCTTCCAGTCGCGGATGTCGACGCCTTCCAGCTTCGGCGTGACCAGCACGTCGCTGGCCTCGCGGCTGGCGGCGAGATCCCGGCTGGTGGAGACGGTGGCCGCGCGCATCAGCAGCGCGACGATGGGCGGGCCTTTGCGCCACTCGCCCGAGACCAGCCAGCGCCAGAACGACGGCGGCGTGACGATGTCGTCGGCGGTGATGCTGCGGCCGCGGGTGACGTCGACGCCGATGATGGGGCCCAGCTGGAAGGCGCGCATGACGTCGGCGGGAAAGTTCTTCATCACCGCCCCGTCGACCAGCACCGCCTCGCCGTCGGTCACGGGCGGCAGCACGCCGGGCAGCGAGATCGAGGCGCGCAGCGCCCGATGCAGCGCTCCGGTGCGATGCAGGTGATAGGCGCCCGAGGTCAGGTTCGACGACACGCAGAAGAACGGCAGCCACAGGTCGGCGATGTCGATGTCGCCGAAGTGCTCGTGCAGGCGGTCCTTGACCTTCTCGCCCCGGGTCATGGCGATCAGCGGAAAGGCGATGTCGTCCAGCGGGCTGGATTCCACGAAGGCCTGGCGGATCCGGGTCTCCATCTCGCCGTCGTCCCAGCCCATGGCCAGGCCTGCCGCGACGATGGCGCCCATCGAGGCGCCGCCGACGAAGTCGATGGGCACGCCCCGTTCGCGCAGCGCCTGGACGGCGCCGACATGGGCGTAGGCCCGCGCGCCGCCGCCGGAAAGGACGAGACCCACCGACTGCCCGGTCAGCACCCGGGCCAGGCGCTCCACGTCGGCCAGGCCGTTTTCGCGCAGGTGGAATAAGCGGGCCGCGTCGGTGGCCTCGACCCAGGCCTGCGAGCCCTGGGGCCGCTTGGCGGCGGGCGGCTGGATCAGGATCAGGTCGATCAGGCGCTGGGCCTGCAGCGGCCGCGAGGCGTAGGTCGGCAGCTCGCCGGGCGGCGGACGGTCGCCGCGGCCGACCCGGAACAGCCGGTCGACCTGGCGGCCGACCACGTGCTTCCAGGCCGTCTCGTGCATCTCGGCGACGTACAGCACGAAGTCGTGGGTGCGCTCCACGCGGCTGAACCACTCGGTGGGGGCCAAAAGGCTCTCGCCGCCCTCGACGGTGACCGCATAGCCCAGCGAGGCGATGCAGCGGGCGATGCGCTCGACGATCGGGCGGATGGGCGGGCCGTCGCTGGCGGCGATGAAGCCGTAGACCGACGGGTCGCCGATCGAGGCGTGGGCGCCGGCCTGGCGGGCGCGGCGGATCATCAGCCGCGACAGCTCGATCATCACGTCGGGATCCTGCTCGACCGCCTCGAAGAAGGCGGTGCGGGGCAGGGCCAGCACCTCGGAATCGCGCAGCGCCACCATGTGGGCCGAGTGCGGGGCGCCGGCGATCATCGCCATCTCGCCGGCCGGCTCGCCCGGGCGGATCACGCCCAGGAACTGCGGTTCCTGGCCCTCTTCGCGTCTGAAGGCGCCGAGGCGGCCGGTGCGCAGGAAGTAGAGGTGGTCGGAGGCCTCGCCGGGCGCATAGAGTAGGGAGCCGCCGGGCAGGGAGAACCAGGCGGCGTCGCCCTCGCGCCCTTCGCGCGCGAACAGCCGGGCCAGGGCCGTGTCGGCCATGAAGTCGGGTAGGGTGACCACGAGACGGACGCTAAACGGAACCGGCGAGCTTTGCCAATGAGGGTGAAATATCGTCGCTTTCGGAAGGAAACGGAAAAGGCTATGCCTCGCCTATGCCGAAGCTGAACACGCTTATTGACAAGAACAGCGCTTCGTTCGTGAAAAACGCTGCCCACAACACGGCCCTGGTGGAGGAACTGCGCGAAAGGGTCGCGACCGCGGCTCTGGGCGGCTCGGAGAGCGCCCGCAGCAAGCACGCCGCCCGTGGCAAGCTGCTGCCCCGCGAACGCGTCGAGCGCCTGCTGGACCCCGGTTCGCCGTTCCTGGAGATCGGCCAGCTGGCCGCCTTCGACCTCTACAAGGGCGAGGCGCCGGGCGCGGGAATCATCGCCGGGATCGGCCGGGTCTCGGGCCGCGAGGTGATGATCGTGGCCAACGACGCCACGGTGAAGGGCGGCGCCTATTTCCCGATGACGGTGAAGAAGCACCTGCGCGCCCAGGAGATCGCCGAGCAGAACCGCCTGCCGTGCGTCTATCTGGTCGACAGCGGCGGCGCGAACCTGCCCCACCAGGCCGAGGTGTTCCCCGACCGCGACCACTTCGGCCGCATCTTCTTCAACCAGGCGCGGATGAGCGCCCGCGGCATCGCCCAGATCGCCTGCGTCATGGGCTCGTGCACCGCCGGCGGCGCCTATGTGCCGGCGATGAGCGACGAGACCGTCATCGTGCGCGAGCAGGGCACCATCTTCCTGGCCGGCCCGCCGCTGGTGAAGGCCGCCACCGGCGAGGTGATCAGCGCCGAAGAGCTGGGCGGGGCCGACACCCACGGCCGCCGTTCGGGCGTCGTCGACCACGTGGCCGACGACGACGAGCACGCGCTGGAGATCGTCCGCTCGATCGTCGCCAACCTGAACGCCGAGAAGCGGCACGAGGCGGTGGTCGCCGACGCCGAGCCGCCGCTCTACGACCCGGAAGAGATCTACGGCGTCGTGCCGACCGACGTGCGCGCGCCCTACGACGTGCGCGAGGTGATCGCCCGCATCGTCGACGGCAGCAAGTTCGACGAGTTCAAGGCGCTGTACGGCACGACCCTGGTCTGCGGCTTCGCCCGCATCTGGGGCCAGCCGGTGGCGATCCTGGCCAACAACGGCGTGCTGTTTTCCGAAAGCGCGCTGAAGGGCGCGCACTTCATCGAGCTGGCCTGCAAGCGCAAGATCCCGCTGGTGTTCCTGCAGAACATCTCGGGCTTCATGGTCGGCGGCAAGTACGAGGCCGGCGGCATCGCCAAGGACGGCGCCAAGCTGGTGACCGCGGTGGCGAGCGCGGAGGTGCCGAAGTTCACGGTGCTGATCGGCGGCAGCTTCGGGGCCGGCAACTACGGCATGTGCGGCCGCGCCTACAGCCCGCGTTTCCTGTTCACCTGGCCCAATAGCCGCATCTCGGTGATGGGCGGCGAGCAGGCCGCTAGCGTGCTGGCCACCGTCCACCGCGACGCAGGCAGCTGGAGCGAGGAAGAGGCCGAGGCCTTCAAGGCTCCGATCCGCCAGCGTTACGAGGACGAGGGCAATCCCTACCACGCCACCTCGCGGCTGTGGGACGACGGGATCATTGATCCGGCGCAAACCCGCGACGTGCTGGGCCTGGCCATATCGGCCAGCCTGAACGCGCCGATTCCGGAGACGACCTTCGGCGTCTTCAGGATGTGACGGTGCAAGCGGAACCTCTGCTTTGGGCGTACCATTAGACTTCCGATTAGAAGGAGCGTGCTCATGACCAACCCCATCGCCGACCCGATCGTCGAGGTTCCCGACACCGACGCCATGAGCCCGCTGGTCCATATCGATTCCACGCCCGAGGGGGCGGTGACGGTGTGGATCAACCGGCCCGAGAAGAAGAACGCCTTCGACGGCGAGACCATCGCCGCTCTGGCCCAGGCGTTCGAGACCCTGCACGGGGCCGAGGGCGTGCGGATCGTGTTCCTGCGCGGCGTGGGCGGCACGTTCTGCGCCGGGGCCGACCTGGAATGGATGGCCGCCGCCGCCGAGTGGGACGAGGACGATAACCGCACCGACGCGCTGGAGCTGGCGCGGATGCTCAAGGCCTTGCACGACATTCCGGCCCTGACCGTGGCCCTGGTCGAGGGCGCGGCCTTCGGCGGCGGGGCGGGCCTGGTGGCCGCCTGCGACCACGCCCTGGCCAGCGCGGATGCGAAGTTCGCCTTCTCGGAAGTGAAGCTGGGCCTGACCCCGGCCACCATCAGCCCCTACGTCATCGCCGCGCTGGGGCCGCGCACGTCCAAGCTCCTGTTCGCCACCGGCCGGGTGTTCGACGCCGACGCCGCCTGGAGCTACGGCTTGGTCGACGAGGTGTTCGACGACGTCGAAGGCCTGGTCGCCGCCCAGGACGCCCTGATCGAGGAGGTCCTCGTCTGCGCCCCCGGCGCGATCGGCGACGCCAAGGCCCTGGTCAACGACTTCGCCTTCGAGAAGATCGACCGCGGCCTGATCGACGACAGCGCCCGCCGCATCGCCCGCCGCCGCGTCTCCGACGAGGGGCAGGAAGGCGTTCGGGCCTTCCTGGGCAAGCGCAAGCCCAGCTGGATGGCCGACAGCTAGCACGCTGTGTCCGAGCAGCGGTCATCGCGCGCGATGCGATTTCCTCAGGTTGCATCGCGCGTAGCATCACGCCCCGGGGCCGCTTGGCGAGCCTTGGGGGATGATCATGATATCGCGTGCGGCTCTGGTGGTCGTGGCTCTCTGCGCGGCGGCGCTGTCCGGCTGCGTCGAGACGGTGCAGGGGGCGAACTGGAGCGGCCCGGATGTCTGGACCGGCGACGGGCGGCTCACCTCGAAGAAGGCTTTGCAGGAGCATGTCGAGGGCGTGGCCGTGCTGGTCTGCCGCCAGGCCGAGGAAGGGCGACTGGCCGACTGTCGGATCGGCCTTGAGACGCCCGAGGGCTACGGCTTCGCCGATGCGGCTATGCGCATGTCTGGGCAGATGAAGATCGTTCCCGCCGAGCGGCGTCCGTTGGGGGAAATCCTGGCCCTGCCGGTGTCGTTCTGCCCCACGCCCAAGGATCGCCCGGCCTGCCAGGCGCGCGCCGCGCAGCGGGCCAAGGAGGTGGCCGAGAAGGCGGGCTGAAGGCGGGCGCGCCTCGAAAGCCCCTTGCCCCGGCCGTAAAAACGCGCATCTAGGCGCCATGCGCCGGTTCGACTTTTCCAGCCCCGACTTCGCCCAGGCCTTCAAGGCCTTCCTCGACGAGCGCCGCGGTTCGCCCGCCGACGTCGACGCCGCGACCGCGGATGTGCTGGAGGCCGTGCGACACGGCGGGTTGGACGCCGTGCTCGACTACACCCGCCGCTTCGACAAGGTGGAGCTGACGCCGCAGACCGTGCGCGTCACCGCCGACGAGATCGAGGCGGGCGCGGCCGAGTGTTCGGCCGAAGTGCGCGAGGCCATCGCCTTCGCCGCGGCCCGCATCCGCGCCTATCACAGCCGCCAGCGTCCGGCCGACCAGGCCTGGACCGACGAGGCCGGCGTCGAGCTGGGCTGGCGCTGGACGCCGCTGGAGGCCGTGGGCGTCTACGTGCCCGGCGGCCGCGCGGCCTATCCCTCGACCGTGCTGATGAACGCCGTGCCGGCCCAGGTGGCGGGCGTCGACCGCATCGCCATGGTCACCCCGCCCGGCAAGCTGCAGCCTGCGGTGCTCGCGGCGGCCAAGGAAGCCGGCGTCACCGAGATCTGGCGCATCGGCGGGGCCCAGGCCGTGGCCGCGCTCGCCTATGGCGCCGGACCCATCCAGCCGGTCGACAAGATCGTCGGCCCGGGCAACGCCTATGTCACCGCCGCCAAGCGTCGCCTGTACGGCGTGGTCGGCATCGACGCCCTGGCCGGCCCGTCGGAGATCGTCGTGGTCGCTGACCGTGACAACAACCCCGACTGGATCGCCGCCGACCTGCTGAGCCAGGCCGAGCACGACCCGGCCGCCCAGTCGATCCTGATCACCGACGACGAAGGCTTCGCCGCCGCCGTCGAGGCCGCCGTGACCGAGCGGCTCAAGACCCTGTCGACCGGCGAGGACGCCGCCGCCTCGTGGCGCGACCACGGCGCGGTGATCATCGCCCCGCTGGACGAGAGCCCCGCCCTGGTCGACGCCATCGCGCCTGAGCACGTCGAGTTCGCCATGGAGAACCCGGAAGCGCTGTCGGATCGCGTGCGCCATGCCGGCGCGATCTTCCTGGGCCGCCTGACGCCGGAAGCTATCGGCGACTACGTGGCCGGCTCCAACCACGTGCTGCCCACCAGCCGCGCGGCGCGCTTCCAGTCGGGCCTGTCGATCTACGACTTCATCAAGCGCACCTCGATCGTGAAGTGCGATGCGGCCTCGTTCGGCATCCTGGGTCCGCACACGGCGGCGCTGGCGCAGGCCGAGGGCCTGCCGGCCCACGCCTTGTCGGCATGCATCCGGTTGCCTTCGAAGGGCTGACAGGCAAATCTCGCCATCCGATGTCAGACGCGCCCAAGCACTTCCTGAAGACGATCGCCATCGACGAGGATTCGCTGGCGGCGGCCTCGCGCGACCAGGAGCAGGAGCGCCAGGTCGCGATCTTCGATCTCCTGGACGAGAACTATTTCGAGCCGGCCGAGGCGCAGGGCGGGCCCTATGACCTGAAGCTGTCGCTGATCGAGAACCGGCTGGCGCTGGATATCGCCGGCGCCGGCTACGAGAAGCGGCATCTGCTGTCGCTGTCGCCGTTCCGCGGGGTGATCCGCGACTATTTCATGATCTGCGACAGCTACTACCAGGCGATCCGCAACTCGACGCCGCAGCAGATCGAGGCCTTGGACATGGGCCGGCGCGGCCTGCACAATGAAGGCTCGGCCCTGCTGCGCGAGCGGCTGGACGGCAAGGTGAAGACCGATCTCGACACGGCCCGGCGCCTTTTCACGCTGATCTGCGCGCTGCACTGGCGGGGCTGATCGTGGTCGATCTGCCCGATGCGGTGCTGTTCACCTGCAACTACAACCGCGTGCGCTCGCCGATGGCCGAGGCGCTGTTCAAGCGCTTCTACGGCACCCGGGCCTATGTCGATTCCTGCGGCCTGAAGCCGGATCCGGCCGGGGAGGGGATCGACCCCTTCGTGGTGGCGGTGATGGACGAGATGGGCGTCGACGTGGCCGCCCACCAGCCCAAGACCTTCGACGAGCTGGAGGACGACAGCTTCGACGTCGTCGTTTCGCTGACGCCCGAGGCTCAGCACCGGGCCGTGGAGCTGTCGCGCGACCGCTCGGTCGAGATCGAGTATTGGCCGACCCACGATCCGACCCTGGTGAACGACGGCTCGCGCGACGCCATGCTGGCGGCCTATCGCGAGGTTCGCGACACGCTTTCGGCCGCGATTCGCGCGCGTTTCGGGACACCATCGACGTTTGGGGGGTGAATGCGCTATAAGCCCCGCCTCGCAGCCGCGGCTCGCGTCACGACTCGCCCGCGGGTCGCGCGGGCCGCGTTGCTATTGAACCCCTGTTGAGAGGCCTGATGGCTAAGGAAGAACTGCTCGAGTTTCCCGGCACGGTCAGCGAACTGCTGCCCAACGCCACCTTCCGCGTGAAGCTCGAGAACGATCACGAGATCATCGCCCACACCGCCGGCAAGATGCGCAAGAACCGCATCCGCGTGCTGGCCGGCGACAAGGTGCTCGTGGAAATGACGCCCTACGACCTGACCAAGGGCCGTATCACCTACCGCTTCAAGTAAGCCGGGCGCGCACATGACGGTCGCCCAGCCTTCGCTGGTCCTGGCCAGTGCGAGCCCCCGCCGCTTGGACCTGTTGGCCCAGGTCGGCGTAACGCCCGACCGGGTCGATCCCGCCGACATCGACGAGTCGCCCTTGCGCGACGAGACCCCGCGTCGCCACGCCCTGCGCCTGGCGCAGGAGAAGGCGCGCGCCGTCGCCGCCCGCTCGCCGGGCGATTTCGTGCTGGCCGCCGACACCGTGGTGGCCGTCGGCCGCCGCATCCTGCCCAAGGCCGAGAGCGAGGCCGACGTCCGCTACTGCCTGACGCTGCTGACCGGACGCGCCCACAAGGTGCTGACCGGCGTCGCGCTGATCGGGCCGGACGGAACGATCAGCTCGCGTGTCGTCGAGACCCGGGTGGTGTTCAAGCGCCTCTCGGCTTCTGAATTCGAATCCTACGTCGCGGGCGGGCAGTGGCGCGGCAAGGCCGGCGGCTACGGCGTGCAGGGGCAGGCGGGCGGCTTCATCGTCGACCTGCAGGGCTCCTATCCCAGCGTCGTGGGCCTGCCTCTGTACGAGACCCTGTGCATGCTCGAAGGCAAGGGCTGGACCCGCCGCGAGGCCGCCGCATGAGCGAGCGTCGCGCATACCTCCACAAGGGCGTCGGCGAGACCGTCGGCGTCGTCACCCTGGACGGTCGGCCCGAGCGGCTGATCGTGCAGTGGCCGGGCGATGATCCGCTGGACGCCGAGGGCGTGCGGGGCGTGGCTCGGGTGAAATCCATCGAGCGCGCCTTCGGGGCCGCCTTCGTGGCCCTGCCGGGCGGCGCCGACGTGCTGCTGCCGATCAAGCCCGACATGCCCAAGCTGGTGCAGGGCGGCCTGGTCGAGATCGAGATCCGCACCGTTTCGCGCGCCGACAAGGCCGCAGTCGCCCGGTTCGTCGCCGAATGCCCCGTGGGGGAGGGAGCCGAGCCGCGCGTGCTGGCCGCGGCCCCCACGGTCGAGGAGCAGCTTCGCCATTATGTGAAGGCCGGCTCGCCGACCACCGGCGAGCGCGCGCTGGAGGCCGTTGAGGCGGCCGAGGCCGACATCCTCGAGACGATCTTCGCCCTGCCGGGCGGCGGCGACGTCGCCATCGAGACGACCCGCGCCCTGACGTCGGTCGACGTCGACCTGGGCGGCCGGGAGGGCGACGCCAAGCGCGCCGCCCGCCAGGCCAACATGGCCGCCATCGCCGTTTCGGCCCGCGTGCTGCGCCTGAAGGGGCTGGGCGGCCTGGTGGTGTTCGACCTGGTGGGGCGCGGCCACGACGGCCAGGCCCTGACCGTGGCGGCCCGCAACGCCTTCGCGCCCGACAACCCTGGCGTGGCGATCGGGGCGATCAGCAAGTTCGGGGCGCTGGAGATGGCCTTGCCGCGCCGCGCGCGGCCGGTCATGGAGCGCCTGGTCGACGCCCGCGGGGCCTGGGCGGCGCCCTATGCCGCCCGCCGCCTGGCGCGGGCTCTGGAGCGGGAAGGGCGGGCCGATCCCGGCGGCCGCCTGGCGGCCCGCTGCTCCCCGGCCGTGCTGGAGGCCTTCGCCGAGCTCGACGCCGGCCTGGCCGAGCGCCTGGGCCGCCGTTTCACCGTTTCGGCCGAGCCGGGCTGGAGCAACGACCGCATCGAGGTGTCCGCGGCATGAGCAGCGCCTGTCCCATCTGCGGCAAGCCCGCCCAGGACGCCACGCGTCCGTTCTGCTCCAAGCGCTGCTCGGACGTGGACCTGCAGCGCTGGCTGTCGGACCGCTACGTCGTGCCGGGCGGTCAGGACGACGAGGAAAACCCTCCATCCACAGACTTCGACAATTAGTCGAAAAGGCCGCTGGACAAGCCCTGCAGCCTCTCTTATAGACCCCCTCCTCGCCGCAGGGCGAGGCCAGAGGCGGTCTTCACCGCTTCAAGGGCCCAAGGGCCTGGGTAGCTCAGTTGGTAGAGCAGCGGATTGAAAATCCGCGTGTCGCTGGTTCGATTCCGGCCCCAGGCACCACCTTCCAAAATCATTTCTTTGCAGCATCTGCAGCGTGGCTCGCTTTCAGCGAAGCCGTGACGTCTCGGGCTTTGTCGCCGGCGGATAAATGATCCCCTCGGCCGTTCGATAGGGCTTGTCCCACCAGTAGGTCTGCCTCGGGGCTAGGTGGATGGCGTGGAGCAGGGCTTGGGGAACCGATCCGCCCTCCTGGAAGCCTCCCTGGTCGATGCAGTCGCGGTCGAGGCTGTAGCGCAGGCGCRGCGCCTCGCCCATCGTCGTGCTGCGAAGGTCGGAGGGGAGGGAAGAGGCTGGCAGGCAGGCGGCCGATACGATCCGCTGTCCCTCGTCGTCGACATAGACGTGCCCGTAGTCGGGCATGCTGACGCTCAGGCTGGTGTCGCCGCCGATCCAGCCGCAGACCACCAGAACGATGACGGTCAGGCCAAAGGCGATGGAAGCCGCGGATTTGATCGCGCCGAGGATCGCGGGCATGCGAGGGCCCTTCCCCCGCCTTGCGGCGGTGCGCACCCTTGCCGAAAGCCTAGCTTGCCGGTTCCGGCGCTGTCGATAACGCGAATGCGCTAGCCGGGGCCGCGAGCCTAAGTCGGTGGGCCGACGGATTCTTGTCCGATGAGGACATTTGCGAGCGGGGCCAGAGATTCTGAGGCGCCTCGTTTGAGGGACATCTGACCACCTTGCGCGCACTCGGCGGAAGATCGCTGTTTTGTCGCCATGCTGCGCTGCGGCGCCAATATTCCCTTTGATAGGGAAAAACCGCTCCGAAATCCTGATTTGCCATTTGTGCAATGCAGCAAAGGGCGTTCATCGGGGGTGACTGTCGTAAATTTATGCCCAAGCGGCCCCCTTGACGGTGCGAAAAGGGGTTGCCAAAGGACCCATGCCGCAATTCTAACATTGCGGTAAGGCCTGGGCTTCGAGAGGAGCTCCGGTCACTCGCGCTTCGAAACGATCCTTCACGGCGGGCATGAGCCTTCCGCGGCGGGCGTAACGGGTCGAGCGCAGCGAAGCGGGTTCGCCCACCTTCCGAGAGATCGGATGGGAAAGCGGGCTTTTCAAGTTAGGGTGGAGACGCTCTCGCGCGACGACCCTCGGTCCAAACGTGCTAGACCAATCAGGAACTGGCGACAGATGCTCGACATTAAACGGAAGACCCCCCTCATCGCTCTCGTCGGCGCCATGGCGCTGATGGCGAGCGCCCCGGCCTTCGCTCAGGACGCCGCCGCTCCCGCGCCGGCCACCACCGAAGCCGCCGCTCCGGCCGCCACCCCGGCTGCTGAAACCCCGGCCCCGGCCGCCGACGCCGCTCCCGCCGAGGACGCCGGTGAAGCCGCCACCGAAAAGATGAAGTCGCACTCGCTGACCCCGGTCGGCATGTTCCTGGCCGCCGGCATCGTCGTTAAGGTCGTGATGATCGGCCTGATCCTGGCCTCGATCTTCTCGTGGGTGCTGCTGATCACCAAGCTCCTCGAGTTCGCCAGCCTGAACAAGCAGACCGACCAGTTCCTGGAAGCCTTCCGCGGCGCCCGTTCGATCTCGGACATCGCCCGCATCGGCTCGTCGGAAGAATTCGAAGGCAACCCGCTGGCCGACATGGCCGCCGCGGCCGCCCAAGAAGTCGAACTGTCGCGTCAAGCCGGTCTGCAAGTCGGCGGCGAACACCGCGACTCGACCCTGGCCCGCGCCACCTACGCCATCAACGCCGTGCAAGCCTCGCTCGCCAAGCGTCTGTCGGGCGGCATGGTGTTCCTGGCTTCGGTCGGTTCGGGCGGTCCGTTCATCGGTCTGTTCGGCACGGTGTACGGGATCATGACCTCGTTCATCAGCATCGCGAACACCAACACGACCAACCTCGCCGTCGTGGCCCCGGGTATCGCTGAAGCCCTGCTCGCCACCGGTATCGGCCTCTTCGCCGCTATCCCGGCCGTTATCTTCTACAACTACTTCCAAACCCGCATCTCGGCTTTCGGCACCCGCTCGGAAGGCTTCGTTGCTGAACTGATGAACGCTATCTCGCGTCAGCTCGACAAGGGGGCGTAAGACCGATGGCCGCCAAACTTTCGGGCGGCGGCGGCGACAGGTTCAACGTCGAACAGAACAGCGAGATCAACGTCACGCCCTTCGTGGACGTCATGCTGGTCCTCCTGATCATCTTCATGGTGGCGGCTCCGCTGGCCTCCGTGTCGATCGAAGTGAACCTGCCGCCGGCGGTAGCGAAAGCATCGCCTAACCCGCCGAAACCGGTCTACATCTCCATCAAGTCAAACGGTCAGCTGTACATCGGCGACGATCGCACTTCGATTGACACGATGGGTGAAGACCTGACGAAGAACATCGGCAGACGCGACCCTTCGAAGGAGCGCATCTTCATCCGTGCTGACGAAAAGACGCGCTACGGCTCGTTCATGGAGGTGATGAACACCCTCCAGGACAATGGGTTCTACAGCGTGGCTCTCGTGGGCCGTGATGAGAACAGCTGAGGGGTGATGCATGGCTGAACAACAAGCGCCCGAGCATCGCCACTACGATCCGCTGACTTCGGAAGGCCCGCGCCGGAAGAAGGGCATCGGCACCTTCGGCGTCGCGACGATCATCGTGATCGGCCTGCACGCGGCTCTCTTCGCCTACCTGGCGAAGCAGAAGTTCGAGGCAGTGCTGAAGGAGTACAGCGACGAAGCCGTGGATGTGGAGCTGCCTCCGCCTCCGCCGCCTCCGCCGCCGCCTCCTCCGCCGCCGCCGCCGCCGCCGACCAACGCTCCGCCCCCGCCTCCCGCGGTGGTGCAGCCGAGGCCGCCGATCGTGCCGCCGCCGGACGTGACGCCGCCGCCGCCGCTCCCGATCCCGCCCGTCAAGGAGCGGGTCGAGCAGACGGCGCCGCCGATCATCTCGTCGGCTCCGCCGGCGCCGGTGACGGCTCCGCCGCAGCGCGCTTCGGTCGTGACGCGTCCTGACTGGGCGCGTAAGCCGAACGCGGACGACATGGCCCGGTACTATCCGGACCGTGCGCAGCGGATGGAAGTCGGTGGTCGTGCGACGATCCGTTGCACGGTGAACGCCAAGGGTTCGCTCGAGAACTGCTCGGTCGTGTCGGAATCTCCGGCCGACTACGGTTTCGGCGACGCGGCCCTGAAGCTGTCGCGCCTCTTCCGCATGAAGCCGAAGACCCTCGACGGGGCTCCGGTGGACGGCGGCGAGATCACGGTGCCGATCACCTTCCAGGTCCCGCAATAGCGCCAGGCCTGGGACGATCCCAAGAAGACGCCTCGGAACTCCGGTTCCGGGGCGTTTTTCTTTGCGCGCAACGGTGGGCGAAGGCGCGGCGGCTTCAAGGCCCCTTCGGGGCGTGCGATTTTCTCTCTTGGGGGGCTTTTCGCCGCTTGATCCCGGGGGCGGGTCCGACTAAGAACACGCCTCTCGCGGAGCCGCCTTAGCTCAGTTGGTTAGAGCGCTAGATTGTGGATCTAGAGGTCCTCGGTTCGAGCCCGAGAGGTGGTACCACGAGACGATGAAGAGGCCCGGCGGCGACGCCGGGCCTTTTTCGTTCCAGATCGCGCGAAGGCGGGCGCGCCATTGCGTCGCGGCGGCGCGGCGTCGCATGGCGAACGCCTTGGGGCCATAGGACTTTTCCGATGCGGCCGGGTCTGCCTGGGACGCATCGTCGCGCATTTGCACGGACCATAGCCAAGTCGCGTGCAACGTGCGTACGGTGATGCTCACGACACCGCCGCTTGAGCGGGCCCGCGCTGCGGCGCGGAGCGAGATCGGGGAGGAAGCAATGGCTGACGGCGCTATGGGAATCGTTCCGACCGAAGAGCAGGTAGCGGCCGCCGCGCTGGACGTGGCCACGCTGCTGGGCTTCGCCGATCTGCTGCCGGCCTACGCCGTGGCGCAAGGCGGCGAGAAGCTGGACGTGCTGGGCCTGATCGTTCGCGTGATCGCCGCCGACGTGCTCGGCGTCGAGCCTGGCGGCGACCGGATCGCCCCCGAGACGGCGCTGTTCCTGGGTCAGGACTAGACCCAAGGGGGCGGTGGCCGACCACGCGTTGGTCCGGGCCGGCGATCCTCGATCATGTCAATCTCGCGCTTCCGTCCAGCCGCCGCCCAGCGCCTGGTAGAGCGCCACGGCGTTGAGCAGGCGAGCCTCGCGCACCTGCGACAGGGCCAGTTCGGTGGCCAGGAGGCCGCGCTGGGCGTCCAGTTCTTCCAGATAGGCCACGTAGCCGGCCTGATAGCGCTTGTGCGCATGGCCTAGCGCGTTGGCGGCCGCGTCGCGTTGCAGGCGGGCGTGGTCCTCCTGCTCGGCCAGGCGGCCCTGGCCCTCCAGGGCGCTTTCGACCTCGTTGAAGGCCGTCAGGGCCGCTTTCCGATAGGCGAAGGCGGCCTGGTCGCGTCGCGCGGCCGATGCGTCCGAGGCCCCGCGCAGACGGCCGCCGTCGAAGATCGGGGCCAGCACGCTGCCGCCCAGGCTCCAGATGGTCAGCGGATCCAGGTGTCGCACCTGCAGGCCCCCGGCCGCGGCCGACAGCCTGACCTGCGGCAGGAAGGCGGCGCGGGCGGCCGCCAGGCTGGCGTCCGCGGCGGCCAGGCTCGCCTCGGCCTGGGCGATGTCGGGGCGGCGAGCCAGCAGGGCCGAGGGCAGGGGGGCCGCCGGCTGCGGCACGGCCAGGGCGTCGAGGCCTCCCCGAGCGATGGGGCCCGCGCCGTCCTCGCCGACGAGCAGGGCGAGACCCGCCTCCTGTCGCCGGACGGCCAACTCCAGGGCCGGTACGCGCTGGGCGGCGGCTTCCAGTTCGCCATCGGCCTGGCGCAGCTCGAGGTGCGAGGTCAGGCCCTGCTGGGCGCGGCGGCGGGCGCGGGCGGCGGCTTCCTGGCGCGAGACCAGGGTGGCGCGGGCGGTGGCCAACTGGGCGTCCAGCGAGGTCAGGGAGACATAGGCGCGAGCCACGGCCGCGGCGACCGACAGGCGCGCGGCGTCACGGGCGTGGCGACTGGCCCGCAGGCTGGCGCGGGCGGCGTCGTCGCCGGCCCGCAGGCGGCCCCAGAGATCGATCTCGTAGGCGGCCTGGAACTGGCCCTGCGCGGCCAGGGGCTCGGCCGGCGTGCCGAACGCCGACAGTTCGCGCTGCTTCTGCACCCCGCCCGTGGCGTTCAGCGTGGGCAGCAGGCCGGCCCGGGCCTGGGCCGCCAGCCCCTCGGCTTCGCGCACGCGCGCTTCGGCGATTCCAAGGTCGGCGTTGCGGACCAGAGCGGTGGCGACGAGATCGGAAAGCCGGGCGTCGCCGAAGGCCTTCCACCAGTCGGCGGCGACGGTTTCCTGGCCGCCGGGGGCGTCGGCGCGCCAGCCGGCGGGCGGGACGAGGCCAGCCTCGGGCGGCGGCGCGGTCCTGGGGCCGGGCGTGGCGCACGCGGCCAGCAGCAGCGTCGTCGCCAGCAGGGGGAAGGCCGGGCGCATCAGCGGCGGTCTCCCTCGCGCGGCGCCTCGGCCAGGTCGACCTGCGCCTCGACCGACATGCCCGGCCGCAGGCGGGCGAGGTCGGGCTGGCCGGCGTCGAGCACGATGCGCACCGGCAGGCGCTGGGCGATCTTGGTGAAGTTGCCGGTGGCGTTCTGGGCCGGCAGGATGCTGAACTCCGAGCCGGTGGCCGGCGAGATCTGCTCGATGCGGCCATGGAAGGGCCGGTCGCCCAGGGCGTCGACCGTGACGCTGGCGGCCTGGCCCGGGCGCATGCGGCCGGCCTGGCGCTCCTTGAAATTGGCGATGATCCAGCGCTGCGGCGGCACCAGCGAAACCAGCTGGGTCCCGGCGGTGACGAACTGGCCCTGGCGCACGCCGATCTGGCCGAGCTGGCCGTCGGTGGGGGCCAGCACCAAAGTGTTGTCCATGTCGATCTCGGCCAAGCGCAGGGCGGCGCGGGCAGCGGCCACGGCGGCCTCCAGCCCTTGGCGCGACACGCCGACCGAGCGGACGTCCTGGCGGGCGATGTCGCGGCCGGCCTGGGYGGCCACGACCTGGGCCTCGGCGGCGCGCAGGGCCGCGCGGGCTTGGTCGCGTTCGCGTAAGGACACCGAGCCGTCGGTGGCGAGGTCGGCGACGCGGGCCATGTCGGCACGGGCCCGCTCCAGCTGGGCCTGGGCCGAGCCGATGTCGGCGTGGCGAGCGGCCAGGGCGGCCTCGCGCGAGGCCTGGGCCTGGGTCGAATTGGCGAGGTCGGCTTCACGCGCGGCCAGGGTGGCGCGGGCCTGGTCCAGGCGCTGGCCGTAGATGCGGCGGTCGATCTCGACCAGGGGCTGGCCGGCGCGCACGGTCTGGAAGTCCTGCACCAGCACCTTGGTGACATAGCCGCTGAGCTGGGGCGCGATCACCGTCACCTGGCCGCGCACATAGGCGTTGTCGGTGCGCTGCACCGAGCCGGCGAAGGGCGGCAGCTTCCACAGGAACAGGATCAGCAGCACCACGGCCAGGGTGATCACCGCCGTCARCACGATGGCGCGCACGCCCGGCGGCCGGGGCCTGGCCGGAGGCGGAGCGGCCGCGGCGGCGCGGTCCTCCGGTTGCGGGGGCGGGCTGGCGGGCGGCGGGGCGGCGGCGTCGGTCATGCGGGTTCCGAGGCGGGCTTGGGTGGTGTCGGGGAAGAGGGCGGCGCGGGCGCCTGGGCGCCCTGGCGCTTCATGCGCACGGCCAGCAGCACGAACAGCAGGGCGGCGTAGAAGAACTGGGCGACGGCGATGGCGCCGATCACCCGGAAGACGTCGTTGAAGGCCAGGATGTTGGCCTGCTGGACCAGCTGCTGGGTCAGCAGGGCCACGCCGTCGGCGGCGCGGAAGGCCGGATCGCCCTGAGTGGCGGCGTAGGCGCCGCCATAGGCCTGCAAGGTCGCTGCGACGGCCGGGTTCGAGCCGGTCAGGTGTTCGGCCAGATAGACGGCGTGATGCTGGGCCCGCACGGTCTGCAGCGTGCCCAGCAGCGAGGCCCCGAACAGGCCGCCCAGGTTCTGGGCCACGCCGAACATCACCGAGAAGGTGATGATCGAGCCAAGCCCCCGGGTCAGCAGCTGGCCGATGCCGAACATGAAGGCCGGCCCAAGGAACATGGCGGCGGCGAAGGCCAGCAGGGCTTGGCTGAGATAGAGATTGACCGGCGCGGTCAGCACCGTGGCGCGCGCGTCGAGGAAGGCGCCGACGGCGATCAGCAGGATCGAGCCGAGGAACTGCGGCGCCAGGGTCTTCTGGTTGAGGGTCGCAGCGCTGACCACGACGCCGGCGACGGTGGCCAGCAGGACAACGCCGTAGAGCAGGCGCTGCTGCTCGGCGGCCAGCCCCAGCACGTTCATCAGGCCGGCGGCGCCGACGCTCTGTTCGGACAGGATCAGGCGCACCAGCGCGATGTTGAGGCAGAAGCGCAGGAAGGCGGCGGTGGCCACCCAGCGGGTGTCGATCAGCGGATGGACGCGGCCGTGCTCGACCAGCGAGGCGATGGCGATCATCACCACGGCGGCGGCCAGGCACCAGCCCAGCCACGGCGCCTCGAACCACCAGACCACGCGGCCCAGGCCCAGCACCGCGACGATCAGGCCAAGGCCGCCGCCCAGCAGGGCGAAGGTCAGGGCGTCGGTCTTCTCGAAGACGTGGATGCGCACCCCGTGCGGCAGGCGAAACAGCAGCACCGCAGCCAGGCAGGCGGCGGCCAGGCACGCCTCCAGCGCGTAGAGGCCATGCCAGTAGGCCGCATCCAGCAGGCCGGTGGAGATGACCCGGGCCAGCGGCGCGCCCAGCTGCGAGACCCCGACCCCCAGCACCAGCGCGCCCATCCGGAACGAGGCCGGGAAGGCCTGCAGCATGTAGAACATGGCCAGCGCGCTGAGCGCGGCGGCGCCGACGCCGCTGATCGCCCGTAGGGCCAGGGCCATCGGATAGTTGTCGAGAAACAGGTGGGCGAAGGCCGCCACCGTGTAGAGGCTGAGAAACACCAGGGTGAACCGGCGGATGCCGAACTGCTGGCGATACTTCACCAGCAGCAGGTTCATCGAGATGTTGGTCATGACGTAGATCGTGGTCAGCCAGGCCCCCTGGGTGGGGGTGAGGCCCAGCGAGCCCTGGATGGCCGGCAGGTTGACCGAGATCAGCGCCGTGCCCAGCGAGCCGGTGACCCCGATCAGGACCGAGATCAGGGCGTGGACGATGCGGAAGGGCAGAGGGAAGTCGGGCGTCGAAGGCGAGCCGGGGATCAGCGGCCGCTCGTGCGGCAGCCAATCCGGGGTCTGGCCGATCGTCTCGCCGTGCCGGGGCATCACGCCTCTTGGTGCTGACGGCGTCACTGTGGGATGCGCCGGGCCGTCGGTCAAACACCGTCTGGTCGCAGCCTGGCGAGCGTGGCCTCGCCGCGTCTTGAACGAAATTCCTCAGACCTCGGCGCATCTTGACGCTTGCGCCAAATTCGAACGCTTGTAAGGGTTCCCTAGGGGTAAAGGGGATTGAAGTCTTGAGTTCGACCACCGAGATCGCCGCCGGCCAGGACGCCGAGGCGCAGGAAACCGAAGCCGTCACCAAGAACCTGGTGTTCACGGCGGCCGAGCGGCTGTTCGCCCTGCACGGCTTCCAGAACGTGTCGGTGCGCGACATCACCGCCGCGGCGGGCGTGAACCTAGCGTCGGTGAACTATCACTTCGGCTCCAAGGACGCCCTGCTGTTCGAGATCTTCAAGCGCCGCACGGCCGAGCTCAACCGCGAGCGGGCCCGCATGCTGCACGAGGCCAACGACCGCAACGCGGGCGCGCCCCCCGTACGCGAGATCCTGGCCGCCCTGCTGACCCCGCCGCTGCGCTGGCTGGCCCCCGATCACGAGCGCCGCATCTCGCTGCAGTTCCTGATCCGCGCCCGCAGCGAGGGTACCGACGAGATCCGCCAGGTGCTGAAGACCGACGTCTCGCACCTGCGCCGCTTCTCCGACGCCCTCCTGAAGGCCCGTCCGGACCTGTCGCCGGAAGACGTCTACTGGCGGCTGCACTTCACCCTGGGGATGCTGCACAACAACCGCTTCGCCGAGTTTGACCGCCTGAACGTGCTGTCGGAAGGCCAGACCAGCGAGGCCGACGTGGTCTCGCTGCTGGAGCGCATGCTGGCCTTCGCCGAGGCCGGGTTCGCGGCTTAGGGGTGATGCTCCCCCTCTGGGGGAGCTGTCGCGGAGCGACTGAGGGGGATTGCACGGCGCAAGCTGCGCTGCCCCCCTCCGGCCCTCTGGGCCACCTCCCCCAGAGGGGGAGGATTTGATTTGCACCAGCGCGCACGAGCTCAACTTCCGATCATCCGCACGAATCACCGGCATGTGAGGAACGATCGCGAAGGTCGGGGGTTAAGGTGGCCCCATGGCTCGGCTCGGCATCACTCACGAGACCCGTTACGCTTACGAACGCCCGGTGGCGTTCGGGCCGCATCGGCTGCTGATCCGGCCGCGCGACAGCCACGCCATCCGCATCGTCGAGGCCAGGCTGGCGACCTCGCTGCCCGGCCAGACGCGCTGGAGCTACGACGCCAGCGGCAACTGCGTCTGCACCTTCCAGCCGGAGGGTGAGGCTGACTTTCTGACCATCACCAGCAGCCTGGTCATCGATCGCTTTCCCGCGCCCCTGACCGACCAGGCGGTGGCCGATCCGCACACGGTCTCGCCGATCGTCTACGGCCGCGAGGACCGGGCGGTGCTGGATCCGTTCATACGCCCGGCCACCGAAGACGCCGACCGGGTGATGCTGCGCTGGCTGCGCGAGCAGATGGAGCGGCCGGACGAGCCGGCGGTGGATTTCCTGCTGCGCCTGAACGCCACGATCCACGATCAGTTCGAATACCAGGCGCGGTCGGCCGAGGGCACCCAGAGCCCGGCCCTGACCGTGGCGCGCGGGGCGGGCACCTGCCGCGACTTCGCCTGGCTGATGGTCGAGGCCCTGCGGCGGCTGGGCTACGCGGCGATGTTCGCCACGGGCTACATCTACAGCCCCTCGCACGGCGGAATCCGGGGCGCGGGCGCGACCCACGCCTGGTGCGAGGTGTTCCTGCCCGACCTGGGCTGGACCGAGTTCGATCCGACCAACGGTCTGGCCGAATCCGAAGACCTGATCCGGGTGGCCGCCACCCGCACCCCCGCCGAGGCCCTGCCGGTCTCGGGCACGGTGATCGGCGATCCGGGGCTTTCGGAACTCAGCGTGGCCGTCGACGTGCAGCAGCTGGACGCGCTGTGCGAGGCGGCTTGAGCCTTATCAAATGAAAAGCGCCGGCAAGGCGCGTAGAGTGATGTTCAGACGGGAGGCGCCGCCATGATGACCAAGCCGTTCCAGCACCAGAAACCCACGACGGACTTCGCTTTCTCGAAGTCGGAGCCCAAGGCCCAGCATGGCCAGAAGCCCGACAAGGATTGCGTGGACCTGAAGGACGAGAAGCGCTCGTTCGAGCCGCGTCCGGGGCATTGAGGGATTAAGCTCTGAGAAGCTCAGCTTATGGAGGTATGGTCGCTCATGACCGAGCTGACCGACCATGAGCTGAAAGCGATCAATCTGATCATCGCCAGGCTTGCGCCTCTAAAGCGAGATCAGATGTTGGCAGACTTGGCCGCCGCCGAGATCGAGGTGTTGCTGGCGGATCGCTCGATGCTGCGATTTCACCTGCCAGGCCATGTTCCATCCTCACCTGGTCAAACCCCTCTGGGCCAGGTTGGCGGTCAAGGGGATGAGCTTCTGGACGTCGTGCTTTTCGAAGACAGCGATGGGCGTCTTTTCGAAGTCGAGCGGGTCCCGCCCGGGTTTTAACTGGATCAAACTAGCGCGGCCTGGACGCCTGTCGTGCTGCCGACCCACAGCTTGGGCTGTCGCTCTCGGCTTCGCTGCGGCCGGGATGACGGGCGTGTGGAGGGCGGAGTAGACGCCCTCACCCCCGCCGCAGGATGAACTCCCGATCCTGGGTCTCGCCAACCGGGAAGATGTACTCGCCGGCCTTCGCAAAGCCCATGCGGGCATAGAGGCGCTGGGCGCCGAAGTTCTCCGACCAGACGCCGATCCACAGCGGGCGCGGGCCGTCCTTCTCCAGCCATTCCAGGGCCGTGTTCAGCAGCAGCGAGCCGCGGCCGCCGCCCTGGTGGTCCTTCAGCACGTAGATTCGCTTGAGCTCGCCGTGGTCGGCCTGCACGTCGGGGTGGGGCAGGTCGCAGGGGCCGGCCAGCGCGTAGCCGATCGCCTGGCCGTCCAGCTCGAGGATCCAGCTGGCCTTCGCCGGATCGGAAAGGTCGCGGCGCGTGCGCTCCAGGCCGTAGGCATAGGCCAGGAAGGTCGCCAGGTCCTTGGGCGGATAGAGGTGGGCGAAGGTCTCGGTGAAGGTGCGCGCCCCGAGGGCCGACAAGGTCTCGGCGTCATCGGGGACGGCGCGGCGAAGGGTCGTGCTCATGGGCAGGTGATGCCCCGAAAAAGGCGGCGCGGACAAGCCGTGTGACGCGTTCTTGAAATGCGATTGGTCTTATGGCGACCGGCCGACAAAGGGCCTAGGTAGGGGCCGCCATAGCGCGGTTTTTGGGGTCGGCCTCGGGCCGGACCGACCCCCATGCTTGCCAAGCGCGCACGGGCATGTCATGACAACGTTGTCATAGGGTGGACGAAATTGACCAAGAAAAAAGCCGATAACGGTGAGACGGGCCGCGACGTCCTGGTGCTCCTCGGAGGCGCCGGCGACCTGGCCCTGCGGATGCTTCTGCCGTCGCTGTATTTCCTGGAAGTCGACCGGCTGCTGCCGCGTGACCTGCGCATCTTCGGCGTCGCCCGCGGCGATCTGGACGGCGCCGGTTACCGCAAGCTGGTGCGCGAGCACCTGGGCAAGCGCGCCAATGTCGAAGAGGCCGCCTGGGAGCGCCTGGCCGCCCGCCTCGACTACCTCTCGGTGGACATCACCAAGGAGGAGGGGGCCAAGGCCCTGGCCGACAAGATCGGCGGCCATGACTCTCTGACGGTGTTCTTCGCGGTCTCACCCAGCCTCTATCCGTCCGCCTGCCAGGCCCTGCAGGCCGCCGGCCTGACCGGCCCCTCGACGCGTCTGGTGCTGGAAAAGCCGATCGGCCGCGACCTCGAAAGCTCCAAGGCCACCAACGCCGCCGTCGGCGCCGTGGTCGACGAGAGCCAGATCTTCCGCATCGACCACTACCTGGGCAAGGAGACGGTCCAGAACCTGACGGCCCTGCGGTTCGCCAACGTGCTGTTCGAGCCGCTGTGGGACAACAAGTCGATCGACCACGTCCAGATCACCATCGCCGAGACCGAGAAGGTCGGCGACCGCTGGCCCTATTACGACGAGTACGGCGCCCTGCGCGACATGCTGCAGAACCACCTGCTGCAGCTGCTGTGCCTGGTCGCCATGGAGGCCCCGTCGGGCTTCGACCCCGACGCCGTGCGCGACGAGAAGGTCAAGGTGCTGCGCAGCTTGCGCCCCTTCACCAAGGACAACGTGGCGCATGACACCGTCCGCGGCCAGTACGTGGCGGGCGTGGTCGAGGGCACGGCCCGCACCGGCTATCTCGACGAGGTCGGCCAGCCGTCCAAGACCGAGACCTTCGTGGCCATGAAGGTGGCCATCGACAACTGGCGCTGGGCCGGCGTTCCGTTCTTCCTGCGCACCGGCAAGAACCTGCCCGACCGTCGCACCCAGATCGTCGTGCAGTTCAAGCCCGTGCCGCACAACATCTTCGGCCAGGTGACCCAGGGCGAGATGCAGGCCAACCGCCTGGTCATCGACCTGCAGCCGGAAGAAGACATCTCGCTGTCGGTGATGACCAAGCGTCCGGGCCTGTCGGAAGAGGGCATGCGCCTGCAGTCGCTGCCGCTGTCGCTGAACATGGCCGCGCCGGGCGCCCGTCGCCGGATCGCCTACGAGAAGCTGCTGCTGGACGCGTTCCGCGGCGACCGCACCCTGTTCGTCCGTCGCGACGAGGTCGAGGCCGCGTGGCGGTTCGTCGACGGCGTGGCCAAGGCCTGGGCCGACGCCGGCATCGAGCCGGCGACCTACGCCGCGGGCACCTGGGGGCCGGCAAGCGCCGCCTCGCTGATCGCGCCGCAAGGCCGCGGTTGGAAGTCGTAAGAGAGGGATGCGCAACATGCCCAAGCTCGAAGTCTTCTCGACCCGCGAAGCCCTCTACGACGCGGCCGCCTCGACCATCGCCGGCGCCCTGACCACGGCCGTGGCCGCCCACGGCAAGGCCGGGTTCGCCGCCACCGGCGGCACCACGCCCGCGCCGGTCTATGACCGCCTGTCGTCCCTGACCGTTCCCTGGGACAAGGTCACGGTCACCCTCAGCGACGATCGCTTCGTGCCGGTCGATCACCCGGGCAGCAACGAGGCCCTGGTGCGTCGCCACCTGCTGACGGGCGATGCGGCCAAGGCCGCCTTCGCGCCGCTCTATTTCGATGGCGTCGAGCACGAAGCCTCGGCCGCCAAGGCCGAAGCGGGCGTCGCCGACGCCCTGCCGTTCGGCGTGGTGCTGCTGGGCGTCGGCGCCGACGGCCATTTCGCCTCGCTTTTCCCGGGCAATCCGGCCCTGGCCGCGGGCCTGGATCCCGACACCGACCGCCTGGTCGTCGCCGTTCCCAAGGGCGAGCCGGCCCCCGACCTGCCGCGGATCAGCCTGACCTTCCAGGCGTTGATTCAGGCGTCGCTGATCGTGTTGCTGGTCACGGGCGAGGCCAAGCGTGAGCTCCTGGAAGGCCAGGTCGATCCCGACCTGCCGATCGCCAGGATCCTGAAGCAGGACCGCGCCCCGGTCCGCATCCTCTGGGCGGAGTAAGTTCTGATGGCCCTCAATCCCGTCATCGCGCAGATCACCCAGCGGATCATCGAGCGCAGCCGTCCGACCCGCGAGGCCTATCTGGCCCAGATGGAGGCCGCCGCCCTGGCCCAGCCGGGCCGCGCCAAGCTCTCGTGCGCCAACTGGGCCCACGCCTTCGCCGCCTCGCCGGCGGCCGACAAGGTGCGGGCGCTGGATCCGAACGCGCCCAACCTCGGCATCGTCTCGGCCTATAACGACATGCTGTCGGCCCACCAGCCGCTGGAAGAGTATCCGGCGCTGATCAAGGAAGCCGCCCGCGAGGCCGGCGCCACGGCCCAGTTCGCCGGCGGCGTGCCGGCCATGTGCGACGGCGTCACCCAAGGCCGTCCGGGCATGGAGCTGTCGCTGTTCTCGCGCGACGTCATCGCCATGGCCACCGCCGTCGCCCTGACCCACGACGCCTTCGACGCGGCCATGTACCTGGGCGTCTGCGACAAGATCGTTCCGGGCCTGGTCATCGGCGCCCTGACCTTCAGCCACCTGCCGGCGGTGTTCGTGCCGGCCGGCCCGATGACCTCGGGCCTGCCGAACTCCGAGAAGGCCCGCATCCGCGCGCTCTACGCCGAGGGCAAGGTCGGCCGCGACGAACTGCTGGCCGCCGAGAGCGCCAGCTATCACGGCCCGGGCACCTGCACCTTCTACGGCACGGCCAACACCAACCAGATGCTGATGGAGCTGATGGGCCTGCACCTGCCGGGCTCGGCCTTCGTGCATCCCAACACCCCGCTACGCAGCGCGCTGGTCAAGGAATCGGCCCGCCGCGTCGCCGCCGTCACCCACAAGGGCAACGAGTGGATCCCGGTCGGCCGGGTCATCGACGAGAAGGCCGTGGTCAACGGCGTCGTGGGCCTGATGGCCACCGGCGGCTCGACCAACCTGGCTTTGCACATCGTGGCCATGGCCAAGGCGGCCGGCATCATCCTGACGCTGGAAGACCTGGACGACATCTCCAAGGCCGTGCCGCTGCTGGCCAAGGTCTATCCGAACGGCTCGGCCGACGTGAACCACTTCCAGGCCGCCGGCGGCATGGCCTTCGTGGTGCGCGAACTGCTGAAGGCCGGCATGGCCCACGAGGACGTGCTGACCATCGCCGGCCCCGGCCTGTCGAACTACCACCAGGAGCCCTACCTGGAGGACGGCGAACTGAAGTGGCGCGAAGGCCCGGAAAACTCGCTCGACGAGGCCATCCTGCGCCCGGTCGAAAACCCCTTCAGCAAGGAAGGCGGCCTCAAGCTGCTGGCCGGCAACCTGGGCCGCGGCGTGATCAAGATCTCGGCCGTGAAGCCCGAGCACCACGTGATCACCGCGCCCGCCGCCGTGTTCCAGGAGCAGGAAGACTTCATCGCCGCCTTCAAGCGCGGCGAGCTCGACCGCGACGTGGTGGTGGTGGTTCGCTTCCAGGGCCCGTCGGCCAACGGCATGCCCGAACTGCACAACCTGTCGCCGTCGATCTCGGTGCTGCTCGACCGCGGCCACAAGGTGGCCCTGGTCACCGACGGCCGCATGTCGGGCGCCTCGGGCAAGACCCCGGCCGCCATCCACGTGACGCCCGAAGCCGCCAAGGGCGGGCCGCTGGCCTATGTCCAGGATGGCGACGTGATCACCATGAACGCCGACACCGGCGAACTCTTCATCCATGTGGACGAGGCGGAACTCCTCGCCCGCACGCCTGCACCAGTCCCGGCGTCCAAGCCGGGCTTCGGGCGCGAACTGTTCAGCTGGATGCGACACGGGGTCGGCGCCGCCGACGCCGGCGCGTCCGTGCTGTTTGCTTAAAGGGAACGGGAAACCCATGAACGGCGCCAACGCACACGGCCTGGGCCTCGTCGGAGACATCGGCGGCACCAATGCGCGCTTCGCCCTGGTCGACTTCGACGGTCCGGATCCCCGGCTGATCGAGCCCACCGCCTACAAGGGCGAGGACTACGACACGGCCGAGGACGCTATCGAGGACTATCTGGCCAAGGTGGGGGTCAAGCATCCCGACCAGGCCGTGGTCGCGGTGGCGGGCCCGATCGAGCACGGCGCCGTTCACTTCACCAACATCGACTGGCGCCTGTCGGAAGACAGCCTGCGCCGCGCGGGCGGTTTCCGTAACGCCCGCCTGATCAACGACTTCACGGCCCAGGCCCTGGCCGCGCCGCGTCTGTCGCCCAAGGACCTGCGCCAGATCGGCCCGCTGCCGACCTCGGGCGAGGGCGACCTGGCGATCATCGGCCCGGGCACCGGCTTCGGCGCCGCCGGCATGGTGCGCCGCCACGGCTGCGACACGCCGCTGACCACCGAAGGCGGCCACATCTCGTTCGCCCCGGTCGACGAGATCGAGATCGAGATTCTGCGCGGCCTGCAGGCCAAGTACGGCCGCGTGTCGGTCGAGCGCATCCTGGCCGGTCCCGGCATGGAGGACCTGCACGTCCTGCTGGCCAAGATCGAAGGCCGTCCGGTCGAGGAACTGGCCGCCAAGGCCATCACCGAGGGCGCCGTGGCCGGCCGTGAATGCTGCAAGACCACGGTCGAGCGCTTCTGCGCCATTCTCGGCTCGACGGCGGGCGACCTGGCCCTGGCGCTGGGCGCGCGCGGCGGCGTGTTCATCGCCGGCGGCATCGCGCCCCGGATCATCGACCTGCTGGAAGCCAGCGCCTTCCGCGAGCGTTTCGAGGCCAAGGGACGGCTGTCGGACTACGTGAAGGACATCCCGACCCACGTGATCCTGCACCCGCACACCGCGCTGATCGGCGCGGCCGTGGCGATGACCCCGGACGGCCAGGCCTCGATTTCGTAGGCGCTTTTCTTTCCGAGCATCCCCGCCTTCGCGGGGAATTTTCGGGAGAGGAGGAGCGAGGTTTTCGTTACGGAAGCCTCCAGCAGGTCCCCCGTTTTCAGCAGCCCCGTTCAAAAAGGGGTCGCCTTGACAAGGTTGTCATGGCTTGTTGTCTCGCTTGAAGGCTGAATCAACGCCGCGCGAGGCCATTTCTTGAACGCCAAGGTTACGATCCACGACGTCGCCCGCATGTCGGGCGTATCGATCAAGACCGTGTCGCGGGTGCTCAACCGCGAGCCCAACGTCAAGGCCGACACCCGTGATCGGGTGCAGGAGGCGGTGGCGGCGCTGAACTACCGGCCCAACATCTCGGCCCGCAGCCTGGCGGGCTCCAAGGCCTATCTGATCGGGGTGTTCTTCGACAACCCGAGCCCCGCCTACGTCACCGACGTGCAGCTGGGCGCCATCGGCCGCTGCCGCACGGAAGGCTATCACCTGATCGTCGAGCCGCTCGATTCCGAGGGCGACGTCGAGGAGCAGGTGGCGCCGATGCTGGCCACCCTGCGCATGGACGGCGTGATCCTGACCCCGCCGGTCTGCGACGATGTCCGGGTCCTGGCGGTGCTGGACGCCGAGGGCGTGCCCTATGTGCGCCTGTCGCCCGATCGCGATCTCGACCGCTCGGCCTATGTGCGCATGGACGACATGGCGGCCGCCTACGAGATGACCGCCCACCTGATCAAGCTGGGCCACAAGGACATCGCCTTCATCAAGGGTCACCCCGACCACGGCGCGGCCCACCTGCGCTACGACGGCTATGCGAAAGCCATGGCCGACCACGGCCTGGCGGTGCGCGAGGATCGCGTGGCCCAGGGCTGGTTCTCGTTCCGCTCCGGCTTCGAGGCGGCCGAGACCCTGCTGGCGGGCGAGGATCGTCCCACCGCCATCTTCGCCTCCAACGACGACATGGCCCTGGGCGTCATGGCCGTGGCCAACCGCCTGCGCCTGAACGTGCCCGAGACCCTGTCGGTGGCCGGCTTCGACGACACGCCCGGCGCCAAGGTCGTCTGGCCGCAGCTGACCACCGTGCGCCAGCCGATCCAGGCCATGGCGGCGGCGGCGGCCGACCTGCTGCTCAGCGGCGACCTGAAGGGCGAGGACGGCGCGGTTCCCTCGCGCCTGCTGGATTTCGAGCTGGTGGTGCGCGAGTCGACGGGACCGGCCAGCAACTGAGCAATCGGCCGCATAGGTTGCGCGTTTTGTGGATCCGTACGGCCAAGCTCAATCTTAAGTGAATGGCTCAGCTTGTCATGAGCTCGTCGAACTTGCGTGCTTGATCCTGGCGGGTGGCAAGCGATAGCGAGCGTTCGACTATGGCCGTTGAATCCAACTTCAAGGCGATCGAGGGGCTGCGAGGGTATCTGGCGCTGTGGGTGGCCATTGGCCACGCCTTCCAGATGGCCGGGTATTTCGACCTTCCCGGACCGTTCAAGATCGTCATGAAGGGCGCTGTCGCCGTCGAGATCTTCATGATCGTCAGCGGCTTCGTGATCACCCATCTGCTGACCACGAAGGAAGAGAGCTACGGCCGCTACGTCGTGCGGCGGTTCTTCCGCCTCTATCCGTGCTTCGTGCTGTGCTGCCTGATCGGCTACCTGATCATCCCGCTGATGAGCGATTTCGTCCAATCGCGCGACTGGAGCGGGCCGGCCTGGACGCCCTATGTCGACAGCATCGTCCAGCTGGAGGACCAGCAGCGCGACAACTTCTGGGCTCACCTTGGCCTGCACGCGGTCATGCTGCACGGCCTGGTTCCCGGCGAGGTGCTGCCGCGCGCGCCGATGACCTTCCTGCCGGCCGCCTGGAGCATCTCGCTCGAATGGCAGTTCTACCTCGTGGCCCCTCTGGTGCTGGCGATGATTCGTACGCCGGCGCGGGCCGCCGTGCTGATCGTCGTCTGCATGGGCCTGTTCGCGTCCTACCGGCTGGGCGTGTTCGGCTCGTTCGAGGTGGCGTCCCACCTGGCGGGCAACATCGGCCCGTTCGCGGTGGGCATCGCCTCGCGGCTGGCCTTGCCCCACCTTCGCAAGGTCAGCGCCAACGCCCTGACGCCCGCCATGTTCGCCGGCGCCGCGGCCCTGGTCCTCCTCTACAAGGAGGCGCTCACCCTGCTGCTTTGGCTTCCGTTCTACTGCTTCCTCGTCTGGGGGCAGGGCAGGGGGCTGTCGGGCAAGGCGTTCGACCTGCTGTTCTCCAGCAAGGCCGTGGTCTGGGCGGGCACGATCTCGTTCTCGGTCTATCTGCTGCATCGTCCCGTCCAGGTCCTGGCGGTGACGCTCGTCGAGCGGCTGGCCGGCGTCCTGTCGCAACCCGAGACCCTGGCGGTTCAGTTCGTGGCGACCGCGCTGACCCTGCCGCTGGGCTGGCTGACCTATCGCTTCGTCGAGAAGCCAGGCATGGCCCTGGGACGCCGGGTCGTGGCCCTTGCACCCTTCAAGGCGGCCCCGGCGACGGCCTGAGCCGCTTTCGTCGATAAATCATACAAATAAAGAAAGCGAATTTTGTTACGCGGTTGACAGCGTTGTCCATTGACAGCGCTGTCGCGTTACTCCTAGGTTGCATCTGCCGACCCCCGAGAAGGGCCGGAGAACAAGGGAGGATGCGCAAGGCATCCCGAAAAACTGGCGAACTTGCTCACGTCGACACCGTCGGCGGAGATCGGCTCTCTGCGGCCGTAACCTAGGGGAATGCTCATGATTTCGAAGACTTACGCGACCCGGAACGCGCTGATGGCGGCGGCGTCCTCGGTCGTTCTGCTGGGCGCGGGCCAGGCCATGGCCCAGACCGCCGCGACCGATGCGGCGGCTCCGGCCTCGGCCCAGGAACCATCCTCGGTTGAGGAGGTGATCGTCACCGGCTTCCGCGCCTCGCTGCAGAGCTCGCTGTCGGCCAAGAAGAACTCGAACCTGATCATCGAGTCGGTCACCGCCGAGGACATGGGCAAGTTCCCCGACCAGAACATCGCCGAGTCGCTGCAGCGCCTGCCCGGCGTGCAGATCGACCGCGAGAACGGCCAGGGCACCCGGGTTCGCATCCGCGGTCTCGACCAGAACGTCACGGTGCTGAACAACGACATCTTCGTCTCGGGCATGGAGCTGTTCCGCCTGGGCGAGGGCAAGATCAACCAGACCAACTCGCTAGAAGGCATTCCGTCCGAACTGATCGGCGGGGTCGACGTCTACAAGTCGCCCGACGCCTCGCTGCTGGAAGGCGGCCTGGGCGGCATCATCAACCTGAAGACCCGCAACGCCCGCAGCCTGCGCGACGACATCACGATCGCCGGCGACCTGCGCGGCAACAAGGCCGGCGAGACCGACTGGAACCCGACCGGCTCGCTGGTGCTGGGCTACAAGTTCAGCGACCGCTTCGCCGTGCTGGGCACCGTGTCCTACGACAAGACCGAGCTGCACACCGACGTCCTGGGCGGCGAGAACCGCGGCGGCTGGGCGTTCAACGACCGGCCGGTGGTCGGCGGCGGAACCCTCGACGTGTGGTCGCCCGAGTATCGCTACGCCACCTACCGCGACCAGGAGCGCAAGCGCCTCGGCGCCTCGCTGAACCTCGACTTCGCCCTGACCGACTCGCTGCAGCTGACCGGCGACTGGTTCCACTCGGACCTGAAGATCAAGACCAGCGAGGCCTCGATCAAGTTCCCGTTCGCCAACGAGAACGCCACCTACGCCGCCGGCGCCAGCGTCGACAGCAACGGCGTGCTGCAGAGCGGCACGGTCACGGCCAACTCGGCCGAGGGCACCTCGTACCTGCAAGACTCCCAGGCCAAGACCGACAACTTCCAGGTCGCCCTGAACTGGGACAACGGCGGGCGCGTGACCGGCAGCGTGCGCGCGGCCTATTCGACCGCCGACTACGAGAGCGCCAGCGCCAACAACGACGTGCGCTACACCCAGTACACCGTGCGTAACGGCACGGCCGCGGGCCTGACGCCCAACGCCACCGCCCCGGCCACCTTCACCTACAGCTACGCCAACGGCGACAATCCGAAGTTCACCCCGGCCAATGCGGCGCAGTTCACCACGCCCTCCAGCGTGTTCGCCAAGTCGCACTGGGTGTTTGGCGAAGACACCCAGATCGACAACACCTCGATCCGCGGCGACCTGAAGTGGCGGCCCGAGTTCGGCGAAACCGGCGACCTGGTGATCAGCGCCGGCGTCCGCTACGCCGAGCGCAAGATCGACTCCGAGTTCTGGCAGCTGCTGGCCGACTATTCGGGCAAGGGCGAGCTGAACGGCCGCACCTACGGCCAGGACTGGACCCCGTACGGCTACTTCCAGGACGGGGCCATCGGCTTCAAGTCGTGCGGCCTGCCGGCCGGTACGCCGGGTCGTCCGAACTGCGGCCAGACCGCCACCGACGACGGCCGCTTCGGCGCTTCGCCGGCCCTGATCACGCCCTACCAGACGGCGGCGTCGAACCCCGAGCGGTTCGAGACCCTGACGGTCGGCGGCATCACGGCGCTGTTCCAGAACCGCAGCCAGATGGAAAACCCGGTGGCCTGGCTGTCGAACCTCTATTCCTCGACGCCGTTCAAGAAGTTCGCCGACCCGATCCAATCGTTCCGCATCAAGGAGCGCACCACCACCGGCTACGGCATGGTCGACCTGGGCGGCTCGGGCGATCGCTATCACGTCAATGCCGGCGTCCGCGTCGTGCGCACCGAGCTGACCATCGACTCCAGCGGCACGCCGACCTCGCCCTGGTACTGGGGTACCGACAGCTGGAACGGCGTCATCGGCAATCCGGACGCCATCAAGACCACCCGCGAATATACCGACGTCCTGCCCAGCGCGAGCGCGGTGTTCGACGTCAACGACAGCGACAAGGTGCGCGTGTCGGCGGCCCGGGTCGTGTCGCGTCAGGACCTGTTCCAGCTGGGCCAGGGCTCGGCCTTCAACTTCACCCGCAGCTCGACCCCGGGTCCGAACCTCAACCGCTTCCTCTACACCAACGGCAGCGGCGGCAACCCGGACCTCGACCCGTATCGCGCCTCGCAGTTCGACATCGCCTACGAGCGCTACTTCGGGCGTAGCGGCATCATCTCGGGCGCGTTCTTCTACAAGAGCGTGGACTCGTTCATCCAGACCGACACCGTGCCGCGCACCGTGGCTGACGGCTCGGTCGAGGGGGCGACCCTGGGTGTCTACACCGCGCCGGTGAACGGCGACGGCGGCAGCATCAAGGGCGTCGAACTGGCGGCGCAGTACGCCTTCGACAACGGGTTCGGCTTCAACGCCAACTACACCTTCTCCGACTCCGAGACCTCCAAGTCGAACGACTACGACGACAACCTGCCGATCCCGGGCGTGGCCAAGCACGCCTTCAACCTGCAGGGCTTCTATGAAGGACACGGCTTCGAGGCCCGCGTCTCCTACGCCTGGCGCGACAAGAGCTACCAGGGCGACTTCTCGTTCGGCTCGGGCGCGGACCGCCACAGCCTGGGCACGTGGGAGCGGGCCTATGGCCAGCTCGACGCCCAGGTCGGCTACCAGGTGACCCCGGCGATCAAGGTCGTCCTGGAGGGCATCAACCTGACCGAGGAGCCCACCGGCCGCTACCTGCAGTGGGAGAACCTGCCGTTCCGCTACGCCACGGCTGATCGCCGGATCGTGCTGGGCGCGCGGTTCAAGCTGGGGATGTAAGTCCTCTCATGCCGGCGACGGAGATCTTGCGAGCCCGTCGCCGGCTCTTTTCCTGACACGCGCTCCGCCAGAGGGCGCGAACGGGGAGGAAACGCCATGGATCGCGCCATTGGTTCGATCGCCATCCTGGGCGGCGGCACCGCCGGCTGGATGGCCGCCGCCGTGCTGGCCCAGGTGCTGCGCGGGACGAAGACGACCATCACCCTGGTCGAGAGCGCCGAGATCCCCACCGTCGGGGTGGGCGAGGCGACCATTCCGCCGATCCTCGACTTCCTGCGGCTGCTCGAGATCGATCAGGGCCAGTTCATGGCCGCCACCGAGGGCAGCTTCAAGCTGGGCATCCGCTTCGACGACTGGCGGGTCGTGGGCGAGCGTTACTGGCACCCGTTCGGAACCTTCGGGCCGTCGGTCGACCGCCGGCCCTTCCATCACATCTGGCACAGGCTGCGGGCGGCGGGCGATGATCCCCGCGTCGAAGCCTATAGCCTGGCCACGGCGCTGGGCGACGCGGGCCGCATGGCCTTCGCCGACGGGCAGGGGCCCCTGGGCGGCATGCGCCACGCCCTGCACTTCGACGCCGGACTGGTGGCGAAATTCCTGCGGACCTATTCCGAGCAGCGCGGCGTGCGCCGGCTGGAGCGGCGCGTCGAGGGCGCGACCCTCAAGGACGATGGCTTCGTCGAGGCCCTGGTGCTGGACGGCGGAGAACGGCTGGCGGCCGATCTCTTCATCGACTGCTCGGGTTTCCGGGGCGTGCTGATCGAGGGCGCGCTGAAGACCGGCTACGAGGACTGGAGCGACTTCCTGCCCTGCGACCGGGCGGTGGCGGGTCTGACCGCGCGCGACGCCAACCCGCCGCCCTTCACCCAGGCCGCGGCGCGGCCGGCCGGCTGGCGCTGGCGGATCCCGCTGCGGCATCGCACCGGTAACGGCTACGTCTATTCCAGCGCCCATGTCGGCGACGACGAGGCCCTGGCTGACCTGGAGCGCGAAGCCGGCAAACTTCTGACCGAACCACGCATCCTGAAGTTCACCGGCGGTCGCCGCAGGGCGTTCTGGAACCGCAACGTCGTGGCGCTGGGCCTCGCCTCGGGCTTCATCGAGCCTCTGGAGTCGACCAGCATCCATTTCGTGAGCAGCGGCCTGATGAAGCTGCTCGACCACTTCCCGGACAAGGGGTTCGATGCGGCCAACATCGCCGACTACAACAAGGCCCTGATCGCCGAGTACGAGGCGGCGCGCGACTTCATCGTGCTGCATTACCAGCCCACGCGGCGCGACGAGCCGTTCTGGCGCGAGCGGGCGCACGCGGCCCTGCCGCCGGGCCTCGCCGACCGGCTGGCGCTCTATCGCGGCACGGGGCGCATCCCGCACCGGCCGACCGAGCTCTTCACCGAGCTTTCCTGGTTCTACGTGCTGGAGGGCATGGGCGTACGGCCGGCCGCCCATGATCCGCTGGTCGAACTCTGCGATCTTTCGCAGGTGCGCGAGGGCCTTTCCGGCTGGCGGCGGCGCGTCGCCGAGATCGTGCAGGCCGCGCCCTCGCACGACGCGGCGCTCGACATGATCGCCGGCCGGGCGCGTCCGGCGGCTTGAGCGGGCAGGCGGGCGAGGGAAACGAAACGATACAAAAAGAAGATAGACAGCGCTGTCAGGAAATGGTGTCTGATCCATGTGACCGCTATCGCCACGCGCCTCGAAGGGCGGCGGGCGTGACCGTCGCGAAACGAAACAAGGGAAGGAAACCGCTTGGCCGACCAGCGCGCGATCGCGCCGCGGCCTTCGTCATCCGTCGTCTCTCATCCCGCTCCAGCGTCGGCGCATTGCGTCGGCGGGATGCCGTCTTCCGGCTGTCGGTTCCCCCCTCCGGCCGCGTGGACGCGTTGCTGGAGGCCCCTCCTGCAAGGGGTTGCTCCCACTGCGGCGCGGCGGGCTCGCCGCGCCGATCTTTTCGGATTTTCTCGCTTTCAAGGGCCCCGTCATGAAGCTTCGCCGTCCGCTCCTCCGCGCCTCGTCGCTGGCCTTGACCCTGGGCCTGGCCCTGCCGGCGCTGGCGGGCGAGCCGAGCCTGATCGCGACGACCCCGCAGACCACGGCCCATCCCGAGCTGTGGCCCGCGGCCAAGAGCCCGGCCAGCATCACCGACGCCAAGACCGAGGCCTTCATCACCCAGCTGATGAGCAAGATGAGCGTCGAGGAGAAGGTTGGTCAGACGATCCAGGGCGACATCGCCTCGATGACCCCGGCGGACCTGGCGACCTATCCGCTGGGCTCGATCCTGGCCGGCGGCAACTCGGCGCCTGACGGCAACGACCGCGCCACGCCCAAGGCCTGGACCGACCTGGTCGACGCCTATCGCAAGGAGGCCTTGGCCAAGCGTCCGGGGCGCACGCCGATCCCGCTGATGTTCGGCATCGACGCCGTGCACGGTCACAACAACATCGTCGGCGCGACCATCTTTCCCCACAATGTCGGCCTGGGCGCGATGCGCGACCCGGCGCTGATCGAGCGCATCGGCCAGGCCACCGGCGAAGAGGTGGCGGTGGTCGGCGGCGACTGGACCTTCGGCCCGACGGTGGCCGTGCCGCGCGACGACCGCTGGGGCCGCGCCTATGAAGGCTATGGCGAGGATCCGGAGATCGTCGCCAGCTATTCGGGGCCAATGACGCTGGGCCTGCAGGGCAAGCTTTCGCCCGGCAAGCCGATCGCGCCGGGCCGCATCGCCGGCAGCGCCAAGCACTTCCTGGCCGACGGCGGCACCCAGGACGGCCGTGACCAGGGCAATGCGGTGATCTCCGAGCAGGAGCTGGTCGCGATCCACGCCCAGGGCTATCCGCCCAGCATCGACGCCGGCATCCTGACGGTGATGGCCTCGTTCTCCAGCTGGAACGGCCAGAAGATCACCGGCAACAAGACCCTGATAACCGACGTCCTTAAGGGGCGGATGGGCTTCGAGGGATTCGTGGTCAGCGACTGGAACGCCCACGGCCAGCTTCAGGGCTGCTCGAACGTGTCGTGCCCGCAGGCGATGAACGCGGGCCTCGACATGTACATGGCCCCCGACAGCTGGAAGGGCCTCTATGAGAACACCGTCAAGCAGGTGAAGTCGGGCGAAATCCCGATGGCGCGCCTGGACGACGCGGTGCGCCGCATCCTGCGGGTCAAGGTCAAGTCGGGCCTGTTCGACCGGGTGGCGCCGCAGGTGCAGGGCAAGTTCGACCGCCTGGGCTCGGCCGATCACCGCGCCGTCGCCCGCGAGGCCGTGGCGAAATCTCTGGTGCTGCTGAAGAACGACGGCGTGCTGCCGATCAAGGCCGGCGCCAAGGTGCTGGTCGCCGGCGACGCCGACGACATCGGCAAGGCCTCGGGCGGCTGGACCCTGACCTGGCAGGGCACGGGCAACAAGAACAGCGACTTCCCCAACGGCCAGTCGATCTGGGGCGGCCTGAAGGAGGCGGTCGAGGCCGCCGGCGGCAAGGCGACCCTGGCCAAGGACGGCAAGTTCACGGGCCAGAAGCCGGACGTGGCCATCGTTGTGTTCGGCGAGGATCCTTATGCCGAGTTCCAGGGCGACGTGGCCAACCTGGCCTACCAGCCGAACGGCAAGACCGACCTGGAGCTCCTCAAGAAACTGAAGGCGCAGGGGATCCCGGTCGTGGCGGTGTTCCTGTCGGGCCGCCCGCTGTGGGTGAACCCCGAGATCAACGCTTCGGACGCCTTCGTCGCGGCCTGGCTGCCGGGCTCGGAAGGCGGCGGCGTGGCCGACGTGCTGGTGGCCGGCAAGGACGGCAAGTCCAGGCGCGACTTCACCGGCAAGCTGTCGTTCAGCTGGCCCAAGCGCGCCGACCAGGGTCCGCTGAACCGCGGCCAGCCCGGCTATGACCCGCAGTTCGCCTATGGCTACGGCCTGTCCTACGCCAAGCCGGCAGAGGTGGCGCAGTTGTCGGAGAGCGCCGGCGACCTCGGAACCGCCGCCAGCGTCGACCGCTATTTCGTCGCCGGCCGGGTGCCCGCCCCGTGGATGCTGAGCTTCTCGGGCGCGGGCGCGGTCAAGACGATCGACGCCGGAGCCCAGGAAAACGGCCGCCAGGCCACCTGGACGGGCGAGGGCGAAGGCCTGCTGGCGGTGCAGGGGCCGCCCGTCGACCTCTCGCGCCAGACCACCGGCGACATGGCCGTGCTCGTGCGGTGGCGAGTCGACAAGGCTCCGGTTGCGCCGGTTTATCTGACTGTCGGTTGTGGCGAATCCTGCGGTGGGAGGCTAGACGTAACGTCAACGTTGTCAGGTTCGAAAATCGGCGAATGGCGATCCGCCAAGATCAAACTTTCCTGTTTCCAGGCGGCGGGCGCCCAAATGGCGCACGTTTCGTCTCCCTTCGGCCTGAGCACCTCGGGGCCGCTGGCGATTTCGCTCACCGAAATCCAGCTGGCGTCCAACGAGGGCGACGCTTTCTGTCCCAAATAATCCCCCAAACTGACAAAGGAGCGGCCGCATGATCCGCGCGCGTCGTTCCCGCATCGTCGCCACCATCGGCCCGGCCTCGAGCTCGCCGGAAATGATCGTCAAGCTGGCCACGGCCGGCGCCGACGTCTTCCGCCTGAACTTCAGCCACGGCGCCCACGAAACCCACGCCGCCGTCTACGCCGCCATTCGCGCGGCCGAGGCGGTGGTCGGGCGTCCGCTGGGCATCCTGGCCGACCTGCAAGGGCCCAAGCTGCGCGTCGGCAAGTTCGCCGACGGTCCGGTTCAGCTGAAGCCCGGCCAGGCCTTCCGGTTCGATTCCGATCCGACCCCGGGCGACGAAACGCGGGTTCATCTCCCCCATCCCGAAATCCTGACCGCGATGAAGCCGGGCGCGACCCTGCTGCTCGACGACGGCAAGCTGCGGATGACCGTGACCGAAGCCGGCCCCGGCTACGCCAACACGACGGTCGTCAACGGCGGCAAGCTGTCCGAGCGCAAGGGCGTGGCCGTGCCGGACGTCATCATCCCGATGTCGCCCCTGACGCCGAAGGACCGCGAGGACCTGGCGTTCGCGCTGCGCCTGGGCGTCGACTGGATCGCCCTGTCGTTCGTGCAGGCGCCGGAAGACATGGCCGAACTGCGTCGCATCGTCGAAGGCCGCGCCGCGGTGCTGGCCAAGATCGAAAAGCCCCAGGCCCTGCAGACCTTGGGTCCGATCCTGGACCTCTGCGACGGCGTAATGGTGGCCCGCGGCGACCTCGGCGTCGAAATGGCGCCCGAAGAGGTGCCGGTGGCGCAGAAGGAAATCCTGCGCGCCGCTCGCGAGCGCGGCATTCCGGTGATCGTCGCCACCCAGATGCTGGAGTCGATGACCAGCTCGCCGACCCCGACGCGCGCCGAGGCCTCCGACGTGGCCAACGCCGTGTACGAGGGCGCCGACGCGGTGATGCTGTCGGCCGAAAGCGCCGCCGGCGACTATCCGGAAGAGGCCGTCTCGATGATGAACCGCATCATCGAGCGCGTCGAACGCGACCCGCGTTGGCCCGAACTGATGCAGGCCGAGCAGCCGCATGTCGACGAAGACGCCGACGTGCTGGTGGTCGCCGCCGCCGGCGCGGCCAAGTCGGGTTCGACCAAGTGCCTGGTAGCCTTCACCACCACGGGCGCCACGGCCCGCCGCCTAGCCCGCGAACGGCCCCTGCAGCCGGTGCTGGCCCTGTCGCCGAAGATCGAGGCCGTGCGTCGCATGGCCCTGGTCTGGGGCGTCGAGCCGCGCGTCAGCGCCCAGCCCGACAGCCTGGAGGTCGTCACCACCGACGCCGCCGCCCGGGCCCTGGAACTGGACCTGGCCAAGCCCGGCGAGCGCATCCTGATCGTCGCCGGCACGCCCTTCGGCGCCCCCGGCGCGGCCAACCTGCTGCGCCTGGCGCACGCGCCGTTCCCGGTGCGCAAGCGGTAGAAACCTCCAACCTCTCCCATGGGGAGAGGGAGGGGCCCGCGTGCGCAGGACGTGGGAGGGTGAGGGGGGAAGCCGCTGGCCGGCTTCCCCCCTTTTCTTTTGCCTGGAATGAAGAGGGGAGGGATGGGACCGCCAACGGTGTAACCCCTCACCCTCCCATGCTGCGCATAGGCCCCTCCCTCTCCCTCTGGGAGAGGTGGTCCATGGTCGCGGCCGCAGCTAACTGCCGAACGGTTCCGGCAGCAGCCGTTCATAACCCTTCCTCACCGCGCCGTAGCATTCGCAGGCGATGGCCTCGAGGCCCGCTCGGTCGAGGATGTCGACCACGCCGCGGCGATAGCGGATCAGGCCCTTGGCTTGCAGTGCGCCGGCCACGGCGGTGACCGTGGTGCGCTGGACGCCCAGCATGTCGGCCAGGAACTCCTGGGTCAGGCTTATGGTGTCGACGTCTATGCGGTCGCGGAACCCCAGCAGCCAGCGGCAGAAGCGGGCTTCGACCGCGTGCAGGGCGTTGCAGGCCACCGACTGGATGGCGTGGCCGAACAGCGCGTCATTGTGGCGCTCGATCAGGTCGCGCAGGATCGCGCTGCGCTCGACCCCTTCACGCAGGGCCGAGGCGCTGATGCGCGAAACCCCGCCCGGCGCCTGGACGATGGCGCGCGACAGCGACTGGCGCGGCGAGATAGCGGCCATCAGGCCAAGGCCGCCTTCGCGCCCGATGGTGGCCGACTCGATGGCCGCGCCGTTCTCCATCAGCGTCATCAGCGAGATGACGCAGTCGTGCGGGAAGTAGACCGTGTCGATCGGGTCGCCGGGATCGTACAGCAGCTTCCCCTTCTCCAGGTCCTGATGGGACAGCTGGGCGGCGATGTAGCCGAAATCCTCGGGGGGCAGAGAAGCGAGCAGACGGTTCTTCAAGGGATGTAGAGGCCCTGTCATGGCGAATCGAACGCCGGCTTGCGGCAAGGGTTGCAAGCTATAGGCAGGACTGGGGTGCGGCGCTGTCAGGTAGCCGACGCAATGCAGGCGTCGTCGGGAGTAAATCGAGGTGGGGCTATATTGTGGCCGTATGGGGCGCAATAGCTCCGACTATCTCGTCTATGTCGGGTTCCCGACAAAGAGTGTTGGGCGAGGCTGAAACTACAGAGAAATCAACGAGCCGTCGCCGCCTGCCGCAAAGGAAAGGGCCGCACCGTCGATGGCGCGGCCCTGATCGCCCGATCAGTCCGTGAACGGACTCAGGCGATGCCGATGTGGGCGCGATCGCCGAGGTCGGGCCTGCGGTCGGTGAGATTGGCCTTGGCGATTTCCCAGGCGAAGCGGATCGCGCCTGCCTTGGAGATCCACAGTTCGGCGTCGCGGGCGTCGAGGCGCAGCAGCGTCAGGTGCGGGTCGTCCTGGCCGTCGGGATACCAGGCGGCCACGATCGGCGACCACCAGCGTTGGATGCGGGCGGTGTCGTGGTCGCGGCTGAGGCGGCCGCCGATGCAGGCCTGGAAGTCGCCGTCCTTGGCCTGGACGACGAACATCGCATCGGCGCCGTCGGCCGCGACGGCCTGGGCCAGATCGGTGTCGTCGCGGGTGAAGAACCAGATCTGGCCGCTTTCCGGTTCGGCGAAGGCGGTCATCGGCTGATAGTGCTGGTGGCTGTGGACGAGGCCCAGCATGCCGAAGCGGGCGCTCTCGACCTCTTTCCAGAGGCGCTTTTCCACATCGGCCTTGTCGTGGGGATCGGTGCTCATGGCGTTCTCCTGCCTTCGGGGATGAGGGCAGGAGAACCTGTCGCGGGGAGGGCGGTTCCTAGGGTGGAGCTCCGCCTCGTGCTCCTAGAAACCCATCAGCCGCGCGTAGCGGTCGCGGTGGAACGACGCCCCGCCAAGCAGGGCCTCGGCCACGCGGGCGCGCTTCATGTAGAGGCCGGAGTCGTGTTCGTCGGTCATGCCGATGCCGCCGTGCATCTGGACCATCTCGTTGGAGGCCAGGTGCAGCACTTCGCTGGCCTTGGCCTTGGCGAGGGACGACAGGGCGCGGGCGTCGGCGCCGGCGTCCAGGGCCTCCAGCGCGGCCTCGACGCAGGAGCGGGTGGTCTCCAGGTCGGTGAACCACTTGGCGGCGCGGTGCTGCAGCGCCTGGAACGTGCCGATCACCTGGCCGAACTGGGTGCGGGTCTTCAGGTAGTCGAGCGTGATCTCGAAGGCGGCGCTGGCCGTGCCCAGCATCTCGGCCGCCAGGCCCGCATAGGCGCGATCGAGCACGGGCTCCAGGACCGCCCAACCCTTATCGACCTCGCCCAGGACCGCCTCGGATCCGACCTCGACGCCGTCGAAGGCGATCTGGGCCGCGCCCCGGCTGTCGGCCAGCGACAGGTGGGTGCGAACGACGCCAGGCGCGTCGCCGGGCACGAGGAACAGGGTGACGCCGTCGCTCTGACCGCTCTGGCCCGACGTACGGGCGGCGACGATCAGCAGGTCGGCGGCCTCGCCGTCGAGGACGAAGGTCTTGGTTCCGTTCAGGGTCCAGCCGTCGCCGCTTTGGGTGGCCGTCAGGGCGATCCGCGTCGGATTGTGGTGGGCGCTCTCGTCGATCGCCAGGGTGGCGACCGCCTCGCCGGTGGCGATCTTCGGCAGCCAGGCGGCCTTCTGGGCGTCGGAGCCGCCCAGTTCCAGGGCCGAGGCGGCGATCAGGGCCGTGGACAGGAGCGGGGAGGCCGCCAGGGTCTTGCCGGTCTCCTCCAGGATCAGGCCAAGGCCCAGATAGCCGAAGCCCGAGCCGTCATAGGCCTCCGGCACGACGACGCCCGCCCAGCCCATCTGGCCCATCTCGCTCCAGGCGGCCGGATCGAAGGTCTGCCCGGAGCGCTCGTTGCGCAGTTTGCGCAGGGCCGAGACCGGGGCGCTTTCCTGCGACCAGGTCTTGGCGGCGTCGCGCAGCATCGTCTGTTCTTCGGTCAGGACGGCCATGTCAGGCGCTCTCCATGTCTTGATGGCGGACGGCCCAGTCGAGGGCCTGTTCGAGACGGTCGTTGCCCCAGAAGAGCTCGCCGTCGGCGGTGACGAAGGAAGGGGCGCCGAACAGCCCGCGCTCGCGGGCCTGGCGCACGTGGTCTTTCAGCTGGTCCTTGACCGCCGCCGAGGCGGCCTTGGCCAGGACGTGCTCGGGCCCCGCGCCGACGCCGGCGATCAGCGTGGCCAGAACCTCGGCGCTGGAAATGTCGAGGTCGTCGACGAAATTGGCCTGGTAGACGGCGCGGCTGAAGGCCGGCGTCCAGCCGTCCTCCAGCCCGCAGATCGCCACGCGCGCGGCCAGCAGGCTGTTGCGCGGGAACTGGCTGGGATGGTGCAGCGGCAGGCCCTCGCGGTCGCAGACCCGCTGCAGGTCGCGCCACATGTAGTCGCCCTTGACCGGGAAGGCGTTGAACGGGCTGTCGGTCAGGCCCTGCTGCTCGTTGAACAGCGGCCCGACCAGGAACGGGCGCCAAAGCACCGCCACCCCGGCCTGGGCGGCCAGGTGCTCCACCCGCATGGCGGCGGGGTAGGAGTAGGTGGAGGCGAACTCGTACCAGAACTCGATCATGACTGGATCCCGATCACGGTTGCGTGGCGCATTTCTACACTTCTCCCATGGGGAGAAGGAGGGGCCCGCGCCGCAGGCGTGGGAGGATGAGGGGGGAGGACGGCATGAGGCGTAACCCCTCACCCTCCCATCGCTTCGCGACGGGCCCCTCCCTCTCCCTCTGGGAGAGGTGGACCATTATTGGTGATCGAGCAGGCCAAGCACGCGCTTGGCCACGACGTTCAGATTGACCTCGCTGGTGCCGCCTTCGATCGAATTGCCCTTGGCGCGGAGCATGGCGCGCAGGGCGGCGATCTCGTCTGGGGCGAAGCCTTCGCCTTCCCAGCCAAGACCTTGGAGACCGAGCGCCTCGACCAGAAGCTCGGTGCGCTCCTGGTTCATCTTGGCGGCGGCGTACTTGATGATCGAGACGGCGGCGCTCGGCCCCGAGCCGGTCTTGGATTCCGCCTCGGCGCGGCGGACGGTCAGCAGGAAGGCGTGGGCGTCCATCTTGTGGGCGGCGATGCGGGCGCGCAGGTCGCCGTCGGCGATGCGGCCTTCGCTGTCGACGCCGACATGGGCCTTGGCGGTTTCGGCCACGTCGAGCCCGGCGTTGCCGCCAAAGCCCGAGGCCGAGATGTTCTGGCGCTCGTACTGCAGGAGGCGCTTGGCGATCTCCCAGCCGCCGTTGACCTTGCCGACCAGCTGTTCCTTGGGAACCTTCACATTGTCGAAGAAGGTCTCGCAGAACGGCGAGGAGCCGCTGATCAGTTTGATCGGCCGGGCCTCGACGCCGGGCGAGGTCATGTCGAACAGCACGAACGAGATGCCCTCGTGCTTCTTTGAGGTGTCGGTGCGCACCAGGCAGAAGATCCAGTCGGCCTGGTCGGCATAGCTGGTCCACACCTTCTGGCCGTTGATCAGCCAGTGGTCGCCCTTGTCTTCGCACTTGGTCTGCAAGCTGGCGAGGTCGGAGCCCGCGCCCGGCTCGCTGTAGCCCTGGCACCAGCGGGTCTCGCCGCGAACGATGCCGGGCAGGAAGCGCTGCTTCTGCTCCTCGGTTGCGTATTCCAGAAGGACCGGGCCCAGCATCCAGACGCCGAAGCTCATCAGGGCGGGGCGGGCCTTGATGCGGCGCAGTTCCTGCTCGAGCACCTTGTTCTGGGCCTTGGAGAGGCCGCCGCCGCCGTATTGGGCAGGCCACATCGGGGCGGTCCAGCCCTTGTCGGCCATGCGGTCGAGCCAGAGCTTGGCGTCGGGGTTCTTCCATTCCGCCTTGCGGCCGCCCCAGGGGGCTTCCTTCTCGTCCGTCATCGGCGTGCGCATCGACGGCGGGCAGTTGGCATCCAGCCAGGCGCGCGTCTCGGCGCGGAAGGTGTCGAGTTCGGTGGCGCCGAAGTCGGCCATGGCGGGCTCTCCCTGGATCGTGCCGGGCGCTTGGCGGCCCGCTTCGGCGCCCAGACTACGCCACGGAACGCGGGGAGCAAGTCGATTCAAACAATCGTTCGCATCGCCGTGCGCGACGAGAACGTCCCGGACGCGTTATAGAAGCGCCGATGACGTTTCCCGGTCCGGGATTCGCCGTTCAGGGGTCTTGATGTCCGCGCCAGAACTGAGACCCGCCGCGCTGGCGGTCGCACCGACTCTCGCGGCCATCCTGGCCGCCTCGGCCGGCGTGCTGTTGCTGGCGTCCGGCGCGACCCCGTCGGAGCCGACGCGCTTCGCCATCCTGCTGGCCTTCGCCCCGTCGGCGCTGATCGAGATCAGCCACTTCGTCTCGTCGATCATTGGCCTGGTTCTGGTGCTGCTGGCCTTCGGCCTGCGCGCGCGTCTCGACGCGGCCTGGTGGGCCAGCCTCGTCATGCTGGCCGCCGGCGCGGTGCTGGCCATCTTCAAGGGTCTGAACTGGGAAGAGACGGCGACCCTGACCGCGTTCTTCGTGGCCATCCTGCCGTTCCACGAGGCCTTCCCGCGTAAGGCGGCCCTGTCGCGCATGGAGATCACGCCCGGCTGGCTGCTGTCGGCGGCGGCCGCCATCGGCGGGGCGGCGTTCCTGGGCTGGTGGATGTTCAACCACGTCGAGTACGCCGACCGCTCGTGGATGCGGATCATGGGCGACCGCGAGGCCGCGCGCGCCATCCGCTCGTCGATCGCCGCGGCGGTGGTCCTGATGGGCATCGGCGTGTGGCGGCTGATCGCCACCCCGGCCACGCCGCCGGTCGTCGACGACACCGACCCCGATTTCGACCGCGTGCGCGCCATCCTGGCCAAGGCCGAAGCCGCCGAACCGGCCTCGAACCTGGCCCTGCTGGGCGACAAGCGTTTCCTGTTCTCGGCCTCGGGCGAGAGCTTCCTGATGTTCGGCGTGCGTCGCCGCTCGTGGATCGCGCTGGGGCCGCCGATCGGTCGTCACGACGAGCGCATGGAGCTGTTCTGGCGCTTCCGCGAACTGGCCGACGCCCATGCCGCGCGGGCCGGCTTCTACGCCCTGGGCCCGGAAGACCTGCCCGACACCGTCGACCTGGGTCTGGCGATCCAGAAGACCGGCGAAAGCGCCATCGTGCCGCTGGAGAGCTTCTCCCTGGCCGGTCGCCGCCGCGAGGTCCTGCGTCGCAACTGGCGCAAGGCGGGCGAGGGCGGGGCGGCCTTCGAGGTTTTGCCGGCCGGCGCGGCCATGACCGTGATGGCCGAGCTGCGGGTGATCTCCGACGCCTGGCTGGCCCACCACGCCGGCGGGGAGAAGAGCTTCTCGATGGGCGGGTTCGACCCGCGCTACGTCGCCGAGTTCCCCGTCGCCCTGGTGCGTTCGGAAGGCCGCATCGTCGCGTTCGCCACCCTGTGGACCACGGCTCACAAGGCGTCGTTCTCGATGGACCTGATGCGCTACTCCGACGAGGCGCCCAAGAACATCATGGACTACCTGTTCGTCGAGCTCCTGCAGTGGGGCAAGGCGGAGGGCTACACGGCGTTCGAGTTCGGCATGGCCCCGCTGGCGGGCCTGGACGACCGTCCGCTGGCCCCGATCATGTCGCGCGTCGGCCGCCTGCTCTACGAGCGGGGCGAGGGCATCTACAATTTCCAGGGCGTGCGGCGCTACAAGGACAAGTACGACCCCGTCTGGCAGCCGCGCTACATTGCCGCGCCTCGCCGCTGGGCCATCCCTTTCCTGCTCGCCGACATCGGTCTCCTGTCGTCAGGCGGCATGTCCGGCCTGACGAAACGGCCGCGGCCTAATAGCGCGGGTCGCCCGTCTTAAGGCCCAGCAGATTGAGCGCGTGAGCGGCCAGAAGCAGGGTCGCCACCGCGCTCGCCATCATCAGCGGACGCCACGGCGCCATGCGCGGACCCTTTGCGGGGTTGGAAGGGCGCGCGCCCAGCCAGCCGAACAGCACGGTGAGGGCGATAGTCGTCGCGCCCGCGATCAGGGTCGGGATCATGTCCATGGGGCGCAGATGGCCTGCGACAATCGGCCTGGCAATAGGTTAATCCGCATTAACACATGGGAACCAAATCATCTGTACATACCTTGGTAACTGTGTCTGTTAACCTGTCCACAGGAACGCTAAATCTAGCGTTTCTCGTCGCGTTTACACGCTAGGAATCGGTGACTAGCGTGGGTCCCCAGGTGCGGGGAGAGCGATTCGCATGACTGCTGCAGCGCCATGGAGCGTAAAGGGAATCGACCCGAAGGCACGGGAGGTCGCAAAGGACCTGGCCCGTCGCTCGGGCATGACCCTTGGCGAGTGGTTGAACCGGATGATCATCGAGGGTGATTCCGCCGGTTTCGACGCGCCTCCCGCCGATCCTGTTAACGATACTGGCCGTTCGAACGGCCGCTCTGTTTACCTTGAGGCCGATCGCGCCGAGGCGCCGCCGCGCATCGAGGCGCCCGAGCATCCCGCCGACGAGGTGGGCCGCATGGCGTCGGCGCTCGACCGCCTGACCCAGCGCATTGAGGCCGCCGAGGCCCGCTCGGCCCAGGCCATCACCGGCATCGACCAGTCCGTGCGCGGCGCGCTGCAGCGCCTGTCGCATTCCGAACGCGAGCAGATCGCCGTCGCCGCCCGCTTCGAAGGCCTGGCCGACGAGATCAAGACCGAGCAGACCCGCAACGCCGAGCGCCTGCGCCGCATCGAGAACGAAGCCGCCGGCCCCCGCTCGGCCGAGGCCCTGCGCGCGCTGGAGAACGCCGTCGGCCGCGTGGCCAACCATCTTTACGAAGGCGAGGGCCGCACCCGCGAGACCCTGGCCGCTCTGGAAGCCAAGGTCGCCGCCCGCGACGCCGCGCCCGCCGCCGGTCTGGTCGACGAGGTTGTCGCCCGCCTGCAGGAGCGTCTGGAAGCCGCCGAGGCCCGCACCGCCGAGGCGCTGCAGCAGCTGGGCGGCTCGTTCCAGGCCCTGGACACCCGCCTGTCGGCCGTCGAGGGCGAGGGCGGCAGCGCCCAGAAGCGTCTCGAGGAACTGGCCGGCAGCCTGTCGGCCAAGATGGAGGCCGCCCGCGTCGAGATGGCCTCCAAGCTGCGCGAGACGGCCGACGGCCGCTTCGACCGCATGGAGCGCAAGCTGGGCGAGATGACCGCCCACATCCAGGCCGCCGAGCAGCGTTCGGCCCAGGCGATCGAGCGCATGGGCCGCGAGGTCGTGGGCCTGGCCGACGCCTTCAACCGCCGTATCCAGACCTCCGAAGCCCGCCAGGCCAACGCCATCGAGCAGGTCGGCGGCGAGGTGGCGCGCATCGCCTCCAGCGTCGAGCACAAGCTGAACCGCGCCGACAGCGTCCAGGCCCAGGCCCTGGAAAAGCTGGGCGTCGAGATCGCCCGCATCACCGAGAAGCTGGCCGAGCGCATCAGCGCCTCGGAGCGCCGCAACGCCCTGGCCATCGACGATGTCGGCGACCAGGTGGTTAGGGTTACCGATCGGCTGAACCAGCGCGCCGAGCGCAGCTCGCAGGAACTGATCGACCGTATCCGCCAGTCCGAAGAGCGCACCGCCCGCCTGCTGGACGAGGCGCGCGAGAAGATCGACACCCGCCTGGCCGACGCTCAGCGTCGCCTGGCCGAGACGCCCGTTGCCGCGCCGGCTCCGGCCCGCCAGGCCGCGCCCGCGCCGTCGCCCTTCGACACCGATCGCTTCTCGTTCGGCGGCGAGGCCGTCTCCGAGGACGTGTTCGAGCAGCCGGCCTTCCCGCAGTCCGGCTTCCAGGCGCCCGTCGCGCCGGCCGCCGTCGCGGCGCCCGCCCAGGCCCCGACCGTCGACACCGGCTGGTCCGCCTCGGGCGGCTTCGACGCCGGCTTCCCGGTCGAGGAGCCCCAGGCGCCCGGTTTCGCCGACGAGGATTTCGAGGCCGCCGACGGCTTCGCCGCGACCCCGCAGGTCGAGGCGCCGTCGTTCGAGGCCGACGCCTTCGATCCCGAGCCCGAACTGCCGATGGCGCCGCCGCGCGCTCTGTCGACCCGCGAGGTCATCGAGCAGGCCCGCGCCGCCGCCCGCGCCGCGGCCGCCGGCGCCGAAACCAAGGCCAAGGCGAAGACCAAGGCCGACAAGGCCGCCGCCAAGTCGCTGTTCGCCGGCTTCGGCAAGGCGCTGCAGAAGAAGGACAAGCGCTCGTCCTCGACCCTGGTCACCGCGCTGCTGGTTTCGGCCGGCGCGGCGGCCCTGGGTGTCGGTACGGCCGGCCTGACCCTGCTGCCCAAGGACGGCGAGGGTCCGCTCAACGACCGCGTGGCCCGGGCCATCGCCGGCCGCGCCGCCGACGTCGAGATCAAGACCGGCGAGGCCGACACCACCCCGGCCCAGCCGCGCGTGGCCATGGCCGTGGTGACGCCGGCCGCTCAGCCGGGCGCCGCCCAGTCGGGCGCGACGGCCGCCGAAGCCGAGGCCCCCGCCGTCGACGACGGCTCGGCCTTGCTGGCCGAAGCGGTCAGCCGCCTGGAAGCCAAAGACCGCGGCGGCATCGCGCTGCTGCGCAAGGCGGCCAACCTTGGCCAGCCCAAGGCCCAGTTCCTGCTGGCCAAGATGGCGGAGATGGGCGAGGGCGGCGTCAAGAAGGACATGGCCGAGGCCCGTCGCTGGTACGAGCGCGCGGCCCAAGGCGGCGACCCCAGCGCCATGCACAACATCGCCCTGTTCGCCTATCGCGGCGACGGCGGCGACAAGAACCTGACCACGGCGGCCAACTGGTTCCGCAAGGCCGCCGAGACCGGCCTCGTCGACAGCCAGTTCAACCTGGCCCAGCTGTACGAGAACGGCCGCGGCGTCGCCCAGAACCCGGCCGAGGCCTATCGCTGGTACCTGATCGCGGCCCGCGCCGGCGACGTCGACGCCCGCGGCCGCGCCACGGCGCTGCGCGGCCAGCTGACGCCGGAAAGCCAGCGCATCGCCGAACGCTCGGCGGAAGCCTTCCGCTCGCGTCTGGCCGCCGCGCCGCGCACCACCCAGGTGGCGACCGCCGCCGCGCCGTCGACCGGCATGGCCACGGCCCAGCGCGCCCTTTCCAGCCTGGGCTACTATCAGGGTCCCAAGGACGGCGTTTCCTCGCCGGCCCTGCGCATGGCCATCCAGGCCTATCAGCGCGACCAGAACCTGCCGGCCTCCGGCGCGCTGGACGGCGAGACCCTCAGCCGCCTGTCGGCCTTCGCGCGCTGACCGCGCGCCGGCCTCTGTCGATCGAAAAACGCCCCCGGAGCCCGCTCCGGGGGCGTTTTGCTGTCTACTTCCGGCGTGGACCTGGGCGCCGACCTCGGTAATAGTCACCGTTTCGACGCAAACCGGGCCGGGTGAAACAATCCAAGGGCCGGTTTGGACTAGGGTTTGCGCGGTCGGCCGGGACGCTGGCGATCGCGAACGGGGCGGGGGAAGGTCTTCGGACCTGCCGGAGGAGTGACGAGCTGATGACGGACCACGTGACCGAACGCGTGCCTGTTCCGCGCGCCGTATGGGTGTTCGGCCTGTGCACCCTGGCGCCCTTCGTCATAGCGTCCGGCCTGTTCTGCTATGGACCGCAGGGACAGCGCGGACCTGCGCTGGTGGCGTTGCTGGCCTATTCGACTGCCATGCTCTCCTATCTGGGCGGCGTGCGTTGCGGGCTGGAGATCGACCATCTGCGACCGCGTTGGGCGACGCTGGGCCTTTCGCTGCTGCCGCCGCTGGCCGGGGTGGCGCTGATGCTCGGCGCCGAGCGCTTCGGCCCCGCCTGGCAGCTTTCCGGCTTCCTGTTCGTGTTCCTGCTGCAATGGCTGTGGGACGTCACCAGCCACGAAGGCCCCGCCTGGCGTCCGCGCCTGCGCACCCTGCTGACCACCGGCGCGGCGCTGTCGCTGGCCTTCGCGCTGGAACAGGCGCTGGCCCTCTAGGCCAAGCCCTCCCGAAGCAGCACCACCGACAAGGCGCCGGGGCCGAGCAGGGCCAGCCCGAGCAGCGCCGCGGCGATGCGTGCTCGCCTCCAGCCCAGGCCGCAGAACACCAGCCCGACGGCGCTGATCGCCAGCGAGAAGACGAACCACGAAACGTGGAACTCCGCCCGTCCAGCGCCCACCGACAGCTGCATGAGCAGCGCGTAGGGCGCGGCCGAGGCCAAGAGGCAGATCAACGCCCCGAACAGATAGGCCATGAAGGGCCTCCCCACCGCCGCCGTGGCGACAGTATCGGCCGCGCGCCCGAGGCGTGAAGCGCTTTCTGGGCGGCGCGTGAAGCCCGCGCCGGGCCTACCGCGCGGCCACGGCCTTTCTCGCCAGCGGATCGCTCAGGCAGGCCGAGGCCACGGCGTGGTTCAGCTTGGCCTTCTTCTTTTCCAGCCGGTGGGTCAGGGCCGTGCCGGCCGCGGCGCCGGCGAACGGGACCACCACGTTGCCGCCCACGCCCACCACGGCGCGCAAGATGCGGTGCTCGTTGTACTGTTCGGCTTCCGCGCGGGCCTTGCGGCACTTGGCGCTGTCATAGCGCGGATGGCTGGCGTCGAGCCTGGCGACGGTGTCGCGCGGGGCGGGATTGCTGGCGCAGGCCGACAGGACCAGAAAAGCGGCGACGCTCGGGATCAGCGGGCGCATGGGGCGGGGTCTCCCGGGGTGGACGTTTCCGGGCAAACGCCGCCGGGCGCCCGGGCGATCCCAGGGCCTAGCTTGCGTCAGTCGGGCCGCAGCGACCTTGGCCCCACCGCGTGCACGCGTCTGCCGCCCAGCGCCCCGGCCAGGGGCGGGGCGGCGAACAGGTCGGCGAAGGCCTGGTCCAGGATGTTCAGGCCCCCGGTATAGGCGCCGAAGGCCGGCAGGATCAGGCGCTGGCCGTCGGTGACGAAGCAGCGCTTGCGCACGCTGCCGCGACCGCTGGAGACCCGGGCGGCCGGGTGCAGGTGGCCGGCCACCTCGCCGGGCTGGACGCCGGGCTCGGGCTCGTGGCGCAGGATCAGGCCGCCGATGGCCATCTCGTCGATGATCCGGCCGGGCAGGGCGCGGGGGCCGTCGACGTCGTGGTTGCCCACCGCCCAGATCAGGTCGCGGCCGACGGCCAGCGCGCGCAGGCGGTCGGCGTCGTCGGCCGCCAGGCGGTCCTCGGCCGCGCCGTCGTGGAAGCTGTCGCCTAGGAAGATCAGCGTCGCCGGCTCCAGCGCCGCCACCTCGGCCTCCAGGCGGGTCAGGGTCTCGCGGGTGTCGTAGGGCGGCAGCATCTGGCCAAAGCGCGCGGCGTAGGACGAGCCCTTCTCGAAGTGCAGGTCAGCGACCACCAGCGCGCGCTCGGACGCCAGCCACAGGGCGCCGGAGCCGCGCAGCAGCACCGTCCGCCCGGCCAGCAGGACGGCGAGCCCTCCACAGTCACTGAGCTGGAACTTCGTCAAGCCATGTACCCCATCAGGAGAGCGCCTCCGCGATCAGGTCTTCTTCCGCCTCGGCCAGGATCATCTCGCCGGCCGCGTCGCCAGGCGCGCGTTCGCGGCCGATCTCCAGCATGATCGGCACGGCGAAGGGCGAAACCTTGTCGAGCGCCGCATGGCGGATACGGCCCTTGATGCGGGCCAGCAGGTCGCCCAGGCGCGCCACGTCCAGCTGGCCGGTCGCCGCGTCGGCGCGGGCGCAGCGCAGCAGCAGGTGATCGGGCTGGTGCTTGCGCAGCACGTCATAGATCAGGTCGGTCGAGAAGGTGACCTGCCGCCCCGACTTCTCCTCGCCGGGATAGCGCCGCTCGATCAGGCCGCCGACCAGGGCGCAGGCCTTGAAGGCGCGCTTCATCAGGAAGCTCTCGTTCAGCCAGTCCTCGAGGTCGTCGCCCAGCATGTCCTGGTCGAAGAGGTCAGGCAGGTCGAGTTCGTCCATCGGCCGCAGCGACCAGATGTTCAGCGCATAGTCGTTGCAGACGAAGCCCAGCGGGCCGACGCCCAGCCGGTCCAGCCGTCGGGTCAGCAGCATGGCCAGGGTGGTGTGGGCCAGCCGTCCCTCGAACGGGTACATGACCATGTGGAACCGCTTCCCGCGGGGGAAGGTCTCCAGCAGCATCTCGTCCTCGTCGGGGATCAGCGAGCGGGCCTTCTGGTAGGCCATCCACTCCTGCACGTCGGGGGGCAGGGCGGTCCACTCGGCCTCGTCGTGCATCATCTTGCGCACGCGGCTGGCCAGATAGGTCGACAGCGGGAACTTCGAGCCGCCCCAGCTGGGCATCTTGGGGTCCTTGGCCGGGGCTGGGCTGACATAGGCGTCGGCGCCCACCAGGCTGTTGAACTGCCAGACTTGCCCTGCGAACACGAAGGTGTCACCCGGCGTCAGCTGCTCGAAATAGCCTTCCTCGGCCTCGCCGATCTTGCGCCCGCCCATAGGGCGACGGCCGCCGCCGATGCGGACGTTGACCACGGCCGGCGAGACGATGGCCCCGACGTTCATGCGGTGGCGCTGGACGACCTGGGCGTTGCGGGCCTTCCAGAAGCCGTCCTTGTCCTCGACGATCCGGCGGAAGCGGTCGTAGGTCTTCAGCGCATAGCCGCCGGTGGAGACGAAATCGACGACGGTCTCGAAGTCCTCCCACGACAGGTCGGCATAGGGGCCGGCGCTGCGAACCTCGTCATAGAGGTCGACCAGCCTGAAGGGCTCGGAGCAGGCGCAGCCCATGACGTGCTGGGCCAGGACGTCGAGGGCGCCGACACGGGCCGGCTCGCCGTCGAGGTGGTTTTCCAGGATGGCGTCGGCGGCGGCGCGGCACTCCAGCATCTCGAAGCGGCTGGCGGGCACGAACAGGGCGCGGCTGGGCTCGTCCAGCCGGTGATTGGCGCGGCCGATCCGCTGGACCATCCTGGAGGCCCCCTTGGGCGCGGCCAGCTGGATGACGAGATCGACGTCGCCCCAGTCGATGCCCATGTCCAGGGTCGAGGTGCAGACGACGGCGCGCAGGTCGCCGCGGGCCATGGCGGCCTCGACCTTGCGCCGCTGCTCGGCCGACAGGCTGCCGTGGTGCAGGGCGATCGGCAGGCCGTCGTCGTTGAGCTTCCACAGCTCCTGGAAGGCGAACTCGGCCTGAAAGCGCGTGTTGACGAAGACGAGGGCGGTCCGCGACTGGCGTATGATCTCGTAGACCTCGGCCATGGCGTGCTGGGCGGTGTGCCCCGCCCACGGCACGCGGCCGCCGGAGACCAGAACCTCCACGACCGGCTGCGCGCCGCCCGAGCCGAGGACGAGGTCGACCGAACCGGGAACCTCCCCCCGTGGGGGAGGCKATCGCGTAGCGATCGGAGGGGGGAGTTTTTCTGGCGTCTCGGAAGCTGAAACCGCCCCCCCACCGGCGCGAAGCGCCGCCTCCCCCACGGGGGGAGGTTCCTTTTCAGCTACGCCGCGTCCCAGCCACCGCCTCACCAGATCCGGATCATCCACCGTCGCCGAAAGCCCCACCCGGCGCAGCCGCGGCGCGAAGGTCTGCAGGCGCGCGATGTCCAGCGCCAGGAGGTCGCCGCGCTTGGAGGGCCACATGGCGTGGGCCTCGTCGACGATCACGCACGACAGGTCGGCGAAGTATTCCCGCGCGCCCTCCCAGGCGCAGAACAGCGCCAGCTGCTCGGGCGTGGTCAAAAGGATGTCGGGCGGCCGGATGCGCTGGCGGGCCTTGCGGCTCTCGCCGGTGTCGCCGGTGCGGCTCTCGGCGACGATGGAGAGGCCCATCTCGCGGATCGGGGTCATCAGGTTGCGCTCGACATCGACGGCGAGCGCCTTGAGCGGCGAGATGTAGAGGGTGTGGATTCCGGCCGGGGTGTTGCGCGGCGCCCGTTCGGCGAGCTCGATCAGGCTGGGCAGGAAGCCCGCCAGGGTCTTGCCGCCGCCGGTGGGGGCGATCAGCAGGGCGTCGCGGCCGGCCTTGGCCTTCTCGATCATCGCCAGCTGGTGGGCGCGCGGCGACCAGCCGCGGGCGGCGAACCACTCGGAAAAACGCGGGGGAAGCAGGTCGGCCGGAACCATCGCGGTGGCTATAGCATGTTCCTGTTCTGTTTCTGGCGGGGAATCGACATTAGCCACCGAACGGCGTGCGAAGTTTGCGTATCTCGGCGGAGGTTTCTACGGTCGCGCTCGAAGTTTCCCGGAGTTCGCCCATGTCCCGCCGCGCCGCCCTTCTGCTGACCGCCGCCCTGGCCCTGCCGGCTTTCGCCCACGCGCAGGACAGCGCTCCGATCGATCCGGCCAAGCTGTCGGAAATCACCCGCGTGCTGGCGTCGGACGAGTTCCTCGGCCGCGCCCCCGGCGGTCCGGCCGAACAGAAGACCGCCGACTACATCGCCGCCCAGTTCAAGGCGCTGGGCCTGGAGCCGGCCGGCGACGCCGGGTCCTACACCCAGAAGGTGCCGCTGGTGCACACCCGCATCGACGGTCCGGTGGCGATGAGCTTTTCCACCGCCGGCGGCGCGATGGCCTTGGCCCAGGGCGAGCAGGCCCAGGTCATGACCCTGCTGCCGGTCGACAAGGTGGCGATCAAGGACGCCCCGCTGGTCTTCGTCGGCTATGGCGTCAGCGCGCCCGAACGCGGCTGGGACGACTTCAAGGGTGCGGACCTGAAGGGCAAGGTCGCCGTCTTCCTGATCAGCGACCCCGACCTGGAAGCCGAGGCCGGCGAGCCCGCCTACGGCAAGTTCGGCGGCAAGGCGGCCACCTACTACGCCCGCTGGACCTACAAGTACGAGGAGGCCGTGCGCCGTGGCGCGGTCGGCGCCCTGATCGTGCACGAGACCCTGGGCGCGGGCTACGGCTGGAGCACGGTGAAGGCCTCGAACGGCGAGGGCTACGACATCGTCCGCACCGACCCGGCCAAGGAGAAGCTGCAGCTGCAGGGCTGGATCCAGCGGGACGTGGCCGTCGACCTCTTCAAGCGCTCGGGCCTGGACTTCGAGGCCCTGAAGCGCTCGGCGCGCGAGCCGTCGTTCAAGCCGGTGGCGCTGAAGGGCGCGGCCTTCTCGGCCGCCTACAAGGTGGCTCATGAGCCGATGGTCAGCCACAACGTGGTCGCCAAGCTGCCGGGGACGACCCACGCCGACGAGAGCATCATGTACGCCGCCCACTGGGACGCCTACGGCGTGGGCGCGCCGGACGCGCAAGGCAAGACGATCCGTCCGGGCGCGGCCGACGACGCCATCGGCGTGGCCGGGGTGATCGAGGTCGCACGGGCCTTCAAGCAAGGACCCGCGCCGCAGCGCTCGATCGTCTTCGCCGCCTGGACGGGCGAGGAGCGGGGCTTGCTGGGGTCGGAGTACTACGCCGTGAAGGCCGGCGACGCCGCGCTCGGCAAGATGGCCGCCAACTACACCCTCGACGTGCTGCAGACCGCCGGGCCGGCCAAGGACATCGTGCTGGTCGGCGCCGGCCAGAACGAGCTGGAACAGGGCCTGGCCAAGGCCGCGGCCGCGCAGGGGCGCACCGTGACGCCGGACGCCAAGCCCGAACGGGCGCTGTTCTACCGCGCCGACCACTTCTCGCTGGCCAAGCGCGGGGTGCCGGTGCTGCTGGTGATGGGCCTGGGCGGCGGCGCCGACCTGCTGAACGGCGGCCGCGCGGCCGGCGACGCCTGGGTCGCCGACTACACCGCCCGCTGCTACCACCAGCCCTGCGACGCCTGGAGCGCCGACTGGGACCTGCGCGGCGCGGCCCAGGACGTGGCCCTGGTCTATGAAGCCGGCAAGGCGATCGCCAACTCGCGCGTCTGGCCCGACTGGAACGCGGGCTCGGAGTTCAAGCCGGTGCGCGCGGCCAGCGCGGGTCAGCGGAAGTAGGGGCTTTTCACTCCATCCTGGTTTGTCATCCCGGCCGGAGGATTGCGTGAGCGATCCGTAGAGCCGGGATCTCCCACGTCGGCCGTATCGGAACCGTGGGAGGTCCCGGCGCTCCGCTGCGCTACGGCCGGGATGACAAGCTGAAGGGAAGGGGGAAGCAGTTCCCCGTTCGTTTCCCCGCGCCGAAGTGTTAATCACTCCCCGTGAGCGCGCTTCCCCCGAATCTCGACCYTGCCCCGGCTCTGGTGGTGCTGCCCGGTCCGCGCGCCGGGCTGGCCGACGGCTCGGGCGAGGGCCGGGTGATCCGGCCGCCGGACGCGCGCGACCTCTTCGAGCACGGGCCGGTGCTGGTGGCCCACGCGGCCATGACCGCCAAGCGCCTGAACCTGCACGCGCCGATGCGCTATCCCGGCATCTTCGACGTGCTGGAGCTCTATGCCTTCACGCGGCCGGCGACCTTCTGCGCGCCGTCGTCGGTGGGCTTGGCCATGGCGCTGGGCCTGCCGGAACCCAAGGGCGCCGCCGCCCAGGCCCAGACCCTGCGCGAGGCCGCCGACTTCCTGCTGCGTGAACTGGCCCTGACCCCGCGTCCATCGCGCGAGGAGGCCCTGGCCGTGGCCGAGACCCTGGCCCGGGCCGGCTGGTCGTGGGGGCCGGCGGTGGTCGGCGCCCTGCGCTCGGTTCCGGTCGGCAACCAGTTTCGGAGCTCGGGTCTCGACGTCTGGAGCCGTCTGGTCGAATGGGAGGACCAGGCGCCGCTGGGCGAGCCGCTGTCGCGTCCCATCGACCCCGAGGTCGCCTCTGAGCGCCTGAAGTCGCTGCTGACCCGCGCGGGCCTCGACGAGGTGCGCGAGGCCCAGGACACCTACGCCCGCGAGGCCTCGTTCGCCTTTCAGCCCAGGGAGCGCGAGGGCGAGCCGCGCATGATGCTGGCCGAGGCCGGCACGGGCGTGGGCAAGACCCTGGGCTATCTGGCCCCCGCCAGCGTCTGGGCCGAGGCCAACGGGCCCTCGGTGTGGATTAGCACCTATACGCGGGCTTTGCAGCGTCAGATCGAGCGCGAGAGCGCGGCCATCTATCCCGACCCGCAGGTGCGCGCCCGCAAGGCGGTGGTGCGCAAGGGCCGCGAGAACTACCTGTGCCTGCTGAACCTGCAGGAGCAGGTCAACAGCGCCCAGCTGGGCAACGGCGACCTGGTGGGCCTGGCCCTGGCCGCGCGCTGGGCGCGGGTCAGCCGCGACGGCGACATGACCGGCGGCGACTATCCGGCCTGGCTGCCGACCCTGTTCGCCGTGCAGCCCTCGGCCCAGGCCAGCGCGGCCAACCTGGTCGACCGCCGGGGCGAGTGCATCCACGCCGGCTGCCAGCACTACCGCGTCTGCTTCATCGAAAAGGCCGTGCGGGCCTCCAAGCGCGCCGACATCGTCATCGCCAACCACGCCCTGGTCATGACCCAGGCGGCCTTCGACGGCGCCCGGGCGGCGCGGGGCCTGAAGGGCGACAACGAGACCACGGCGGTCAAGCGGGTGGTGTTCGACGAGGGCCACCACCTGTTCGACGCCGCCGACAGCGCCTTCTCGGCCGCCCTGTCGGGCGCGGAGGCCGCCGAACTGCGCCGCTGGATCCGTGGTCCGGAAGGCCGCGGGCGGCGGGGCAGGGGGCTGGAGGCGCGCCTGCTCGACATCCTGGGCGACAAGGAAAGCGCGCGAGCGGCGCTGAGCGCCGTGATCCAGGCCGCCACGGCCCTTCCGGGCGAGGGCTGGTCGGGCCGCATCGCGCCGCCGGACGGGCAGGTCAATCCGATCGGGCCGATCGAGAGCTATCTGGTCGCGGTCATCGAGCAGTTGCGGGCGCGCACCAGCGATCGCGGCGGGCCGGAACTGGGCCTGCAATGCGCCGCGCGCCCCGCCGTTGACCTGGTGCGCGAGCGCGCCGGCGAGGCCGCCCGCGCCCTGGCCGGGATCGAAGCCCCGCTGCTGGCCCTGGCGCGCCAGCTGGAGGACGTGCTCGACGAGGACGCCGAACACCTGGGCCCGTCCGAACGCGCCCGCATCGAGGGCGCGCTGCGAGGCCTGGACCGCCGGGCCCGGATGACCCTGCCGGCCTGGCGCTCGATCCTGAAGGCCATCGACGAGGACGCCCCGGATTCGCTCGAGGGCGAAGATCCCGACTTCGTCGACTGGTTCGAGGCCACCTTCCTGTACGGTCGCGTCGTCGATGCGGCCTGCCGTCGCCACTGGGTGGATCCGACCGAGCCGCTGCGGGCTGCGGTGCTTAGCCCCGCCCACGGCGTGCTGGTGACCAGCGCCACCCTGGTCGACCCGGCGCTGGAGGACCCCTTCGCCCTGGCCGAGATGCGTACGGGCGCGGCCCGCCTGCCGCAGCCGCCCAAGGTGCTGCGCCTGGTCTCGCCCTTCGACTACGAGAAGAACGCCCGCGCCTTCGTCGTCACCGACGTCAACAAGGAGGACGCGCGGCAGGTCTCGGCGGCCATGCGCGAGCTGTTCCTGGCCGCCAACGGCGGGGCCCTGGGCCTGTTCACCGCCATCCGCCGGCTGAAGGCCGTGCACGAGCGCATCGCCGCCCCCCTGGCCGACAAGGGCCTGCCGCTCTACGCCCAGCACGTCGATCCGCTGGAGGCCGGCGCTCTGGTCGACATCTTCCGAGCCGAAGAGGACGCCTGCCTGCTGGGCACCGACGCGATCCGGGACGGCGTCGACGTGCCGGGGCGCTCGCTGCGTCTGCTGGTCTTCGATCGCGTGCCCTGGCCGCGTCCGGACATCCTGCACAAGTCCCGTCGCACCAAGTTCGGCGGCAAGGGCTACGACGACTCGATCGCCCGCGCCCGGATCAGCCAGGCTTTCGGGCGCCTGATCCGCCGGGCCGACGACCGGGGCGTCTTCGTGATGCTGGATGCGGCCGCGCCCACGAGGCTCTTTTCAAGTCTGCCCGAAGGGGTGACCATCGAGCGACTCACGCTCGTGGAAGTCATTGAAGCGACGGCCGCATTTCTGTCCGAAGCGCGCGATTAAACGAGCCGTGATGATCCTCCGTGGGGGGAGGGTATCAGGAGGATGGTTTTGCGGTTTCGTATCGGGGCGACGGCCCTGTTGTTCGCCGGTCTGGTGGCCGGCTCTGCGTCGGCGCAGGAGTTCGTGCGCGGCGATTGCCTGAATGTGGTCCAGCCGACGCGCGGCCTGCGGTTCGAGAACGACGATCACGCCCGCTGGTACAAGCGGTTCTGGACCGGCAACTGCCAGGACCTGTCGCTGTGCTTCCCCGGCTCGCCCAACTGGAACGACATCGTCACCAAGCTGCTGGTCAAGGGCGGCCCGTCCGAGAAGCCTGCGCTGCTGCCCAAGGCCTGCAAGCTGGGCCAGCTGATCGGCATGGAATGGGCGCGCGATCGTCGCATCAAGCGGATCTCGACTCAGGACCTCAAGCGCTTCTCCAATATCCTCGACGACGCCGGCGACCCGCTGAAGGGCGTCGAGGCGGTCGAGGTCAAGGCGCGCGCCCTGCTGTCCAAGCCGCAGGGCTGACCTTCGGGCCAAGCCGCCCCCGAACCGTCGTATTGACGACGTGGGGTCGTCGAATTTGTGCAATCGAACGCGTATAGAGGAGCGGTCGGGGAGAAGAGCAGCAAAGGGAGCGATCCTTATGGCCGCAGCGCGCCTGACCACCACCGATATCGCCATCGACGACAAGGCCGCGCCCAGCGAGGTCCGCTCGTCCCGCGCGCTCGTGCAGGCGGTGCGCTGGCGCAGCGGCCTGTCCCAGGCCGAATTCTCGCGGGCCTTCGCCATTCCGCTGCCCGTGCTGAGCGAACTGGAGCATGGCGAGGCGCGCCCGGACGCCGCCATGCTGGCCTATCTGCGCGTCATCGACCACGCCCCCGACGTGGTGCGCGAGGCCCTGACGCGCGCGGGGCTCTAGCGGGCCAGGCAGGGATGGCCCAGAAGGGGGAGCGCTTCTCCCACCTGCGGATTCCGAGATGTCCGATCCTGAAGACTACAGCCGCGGCTTCGGCGGCGAGGCCCTGGCGGCCCGCCTGAGGCGCGTCTCCGACCGGATCGATCGCGACGGCGCCAGGGTCTATGCCGCCCGGGGGATCCGGTTCGAGCAGCGCTGGTACGGCGCCCTGCGCCAGCTGGTGGAGCATGATCGCCCGATGGGCGTGGGCGAGATTGCCGCGATCCTGCGCATCACCCACGTCTCGGTCAGCGAGGCCAGCCGCTCGATGGAGAAGGCGGGCCTGATCGTTTCCCGGGCTTCGCCGGAGGACGGACGGCGCAGGCTGCTGGAACTGACCGAGCAGGGACGGGCGATGGCCGCGCGGCTGGCTCCGCTGTGGGACGCGTTCAACACCGCCGCGCGAGAGCTCGACGCCGAGGCCGGCCATTTGGTCCGCCTGCTCGACCAGCTCGACGACGCCCTGGACCGCCGGTCGATGTTCGAACGGATCATGTCGGGAATTTCATTGGACGAAGGCGAGGTCGGTATAGATATGTAGGTGCCTACATATATTCCTTCGAGGGGATCATGAGCACCACGCGTCGCATCTTCCTGGGAACGGCGGCCTCGATGCTGGCGGTCTGCGCGTCCGGGTCGGCCACGGCCGCCGGCCAGGCCTTCGCCATCAACGGCAACCTGATGCTGCCCATCGATCCGGAAAAGCCGCTCGACCAGGCGATGCGCGACGTGGTCAGGGCCTCGGGCCTGACGGCGGCCAAGCAGACGATCGGCGGGCCTGGCACGGAGACGCGGGCCGAGACCGCGCAGTCCATAGCCGACCTCGACAAGGCCGTGGCGCTCAATCCCGACCTCTATCTCAAGGTCGCTTCGGTCGCCGACTTCGCGCGGGCCAACGCCACCAAGCGCCTCGGGATCATCTATTCGTTCGAGGCGTCGGAGATGCTGGAGGGCGACCTTGCCGCCATCGACCAATTCCGCGCCGCGGGCGTGCTGGTCATGGGGCTGAGCTACAACCGCACCACGCCTTTCGCCTCGGGCACGATGTCGTCGCCGTCGACGGGCCTGACCGAGCTGGGACGCCGCGCCGTCGAGCGGATGAACGCCGTGGGCGTGACGATCGACGTCAGCCACAGCGACGAGCCGTCCAGCCTGGGCGCCGTCGCCGCCTCGAGCAAGCCCGTCCTGATCACCCATGGGGGCGCCAGCGCCGTTCACGTCCATCCGCGCAACAAGTCCGACCGGCTGATGCGGGCCATGGCCGACCGGGGCGGGGTGATGGGGATCTACGAGCTGTCCTACCTGACCGACCCGACGGCCCAGCCCTCGCTGGACGTCTATTTCGCCCACCTGACCCACGCCCTGAAGGTGTGCGGCGAGGATCATGTCGGCATCGGCAGCGACGCCCTGCTGTGGCCGTTCGACACCTCGCCCGAGAGCATGGCGCAGTGGAACAAGAGCCTGGAAGAGCGCAAGGCCGCCGGCGTGGCTGCGCCGGGCGAGGGGCCGCCGCCGTTCGTGATGGGGCTGAACCGCGCCGACCGCTTTACCGTCATCGCCGAAGAGCTGCGGCGGCGGGGCTACGGCGCGCGGGTGGTCGACAAGGTGCTGGGCGGCAACTTCCAGCGGGTCTTCGCCGAGACCTGGACCGCCTAGCTAGTCCTTCTTGCGCTTCTGCGAGAACAGCCAGGCTCGCCAGGCGTCGTCGTGCATCATGTCGGGCGGCACCACGTGGGCCATGCCCGAATAGGAGACGAAGCRCACGTGGCCGCCGGCGTTGGCCAGGGCGCCGGCCCAGGCCAGGTCGGGGGCGTAGGGGTTCTCGCGGTCCTTGTCGCCGTGGACGATCATCACCGGGGTGGGGGCGACCTTGGCCGCCAGAGCGCGTTCGGGCGGCACGCCTGAGAAGGCCGCCACGGCCGCGAACTTGCCCGGCGCCAGCGCCGCGGCGTTCATCGCCGCCGAGCCGCCCATCGAGAAGCCGACGAGATAGATGCGGTCGGTGTCGATGGGCAGGCGGGCCGACAGGTCGTCGATCAGCGCCAGGACGGCCGGCAGGCTGGCGCCCGGACGCGAGGCCAGCAGCCGGTCGGCGCCCTTGGCGTAGTTGGCGGTGCGGGTCGGCGCCTGGGGCGCCAGCACGAAGGCCGGGAAGGTCTTGGCGACGCCGGGACGCGCCCAGCCGCGCACGAAGGGGCCCATCTGGGCCTTGTTGTCGTGGCCCACCGCGCCCGAGCCGTGCAGGATCACCACCAGGGGCAGCTTTTCCTTCGTGGCCGGCGACAGCAGGCGGTAGGGCAGGCGCACCCCGTCCGGGCCGGTGAAGCTGTCGGCGGCGAAGGCTTCGAGCGGCGGCAGGTCGGCCGGTGTCGGGCTCAGCGGCGTGGTCGCGTAGTTGCGCGTCTCGACCGCCAGCTTGGGCGCGGGCGCGCGATCCGGCGCGGGCGTCGAAGCGCAGGCGCCGAGCAAAAGGCAGGCGAGCAACGTAAGCGGCTTTTGCATGGCGTTTGCATAGCCTGCTTCGCGCCGCTTGTCTGGGGGGCGAGCAACCCCGGCCTTGGGCTGGGGGTTTATCTCCCGACGCCCTCGCGGGCGAAGCACGGGAGAAACCGGTCATGATCGGTCACAGGCATCATCAGGAAGACGGCCGCCATTTCACGCACGGCACCTCGTCGACGACCGCCGATTGCGCGGCCGAGGGCAAGCTGCGTCCGGAGGACCGTCACATCGAGGCGCCGCACGCCAGGCGCGCCGACCGGCCCCTGGCCGACAACGAAAAGCACGACCAGCTGGCCGAGAAGGTCGAGTGCTCGGAAAGCCGCCAGGAAGCCCTGCTGGACGAGGGCCTGGAAGAAAGCTTCCCGGGCAGCGACCCGGTCAGCGTCAAGCGGATCACCTGACGGCGATCAGGCCTCGCGCGGGAAGCGCGCGGCGGCGCGGGAGGCGAAGCTGCCGCGGGCGGCTTCACTTTCCGTCGCGCCGGCGCCGGGCATGACGACGCTGCTCTTGCGGCGACGGCGGCGCTGGCGCTGGGCGGAGATATCGGAAAAGCGCATGGCGCCGCGCTCGCGGGCGTCGCGACGCACCGCCTCGATGTGGCTGGCCAGATAGACGACCGCGATCCCGGCGACGTCGGCGGCCAGGTCGGTGAAGCTGGCGCTGCGATGGGCGAACAGCTGGGCGATCTCGGCGCTGGCGCCCAGCAGGATCGCGGCGATCGCCAGATCGTTGCGGCGCATCTTCGGGAAGGCCAGGAAGGCGACCGCCGTCAGCCCGCCGAAGGCCAGGGCGTGGGCGGCCTTGTCGCTGAGCCCGAAGGCCTGCTCCAGCCCCTGGAACGGACCGAGCATCAGGGTTACGGCGCTGGCCGCTCCCAGGAAGAGCACGGCCTTGGCGGCGGTAACGACATGGTTGGGCGTCAGCATGGGCTCGGCTCGCGGTGGAGCCCTGAGTCCTAAGCCCGCATGCCTCGCAAACCGTGAAGGAACACGGTCAACGGAAGATGACTATTTCTTCGGCCGGGCGGGCGCGGGTTTGGCGGCCACGTCCTTGGCCGTCTTCCAGGCGTGGTAGGCCTCCAGGTAAGGTTGCCGGCGCAGGATCCTGGAGGCGGGGTCGACGATCACCGGAACGGCGGCGCCCACCCGCACGCGGCCGGTCCCGTCGGCCATCGAGAGCGTCACCACCTTGCTGCCCACCTTCACCTCGACCGGCATCGGGAAGCGCCCGGCCGGGGTCTTCCAGGCCAGCACCAGGTCATCGCCCTCGCGGGTCTCGACCAGGTCGGGCAGGGCGGCGTGGCGCAGATAGGCGTCGAAGAACCAGCGATAGTCGGCGCCGGTCGCGTCGTTGACGGCCTTGATGAAGTCTTCGGTCACCGCATAGCGCGGGGCGAAGTTGCCGGGCCTGGGATCGGGGCGGCCATAGACGAGCACGCGGGTGGCGGTGAAGAAGGCCTCGTCGCCGATCAGGCTGCGCAGCGTGTGCAGCATGTTGGCGCCCTTGTAGTAGATGTCCGTGCCGGGGCCGACCTTGGCGTCGTAGACGGCCTCCTCCTCCATCGGCTTGCCCGAGACAATGGGGAACTTGTTGAAGCTCTTCACCCGCATCTCGTTGAGCCGGACCATGTACTCCATGTCGCCGTGCAGCCACTGCGAATAGAGCGGCTGCATGTAGGTGCCGAAGGCCTCGTGCAGCCACATGTCGTCCCAGTCGACATTGGTCATCTGGTTGCCGAACCACTCGTGGGCCAGTTCGTGCTCCAGCAGCCAGTCGAAGCCGTAGATCTCCTGCGCGTAGCCGGCGCCGTAGGCGTTCAGCGTCTGGTGCTCCATGCCCAGGTGCGGGGTCTCGACCGCGCCCATCTTCTCGGACCGGAACGGGTAGGGACCGATCATCCCCTCGTAGAAGTCGAGCATCGGCTTGAACTGGGCGAACAGGCCGCGCGCCTTGGCCTCGTTGCCCTCGATGGCCCAGAACTCGATCGGGAAGCTGTCGCCGAAGCGGCTCTCGTAGGTGTCCTTCAGCTGCACATAGGGGCCGATGTTGAGGGCGACGGCGTAGGTGTTGGGGCTGTTCATCCGCCAGTGGAAGGTGCGCTTGCCGGCCGCCTCGCGAACGTCGACCAGCACCCCGCCGGACGGGGCCGACAGGGGGGCGGGCACGGTGACGTGCAGGTCGACCAGATCAGGCTCGCCGGTCGGGTGGTCGATGCACGGCCAGAAGAGGTCGCAGCCCTCGCCCTGGACGGCGGTGGCGATCCACGGGCGGCCGTCGGGCGTGCTGGCCCAGACGAAGCCGCCGTCCCACGGGGCGCGCTTGGCCTCGACGGGCACGCCGGCATAGCGGATCCGCACGGCGGTGGTGTGGCCGGCGGCGATAGGCGCGGGCGGGGTGATCGACAGGCGGCCGTCGGGATTGCGCCAGGCCGTCGGCGGCAGCTCACGACCGTCCAGCGACACCGCCGACACGGCGAGCTCGCGGTCGAGGTCCAGCACGATGGCCGGCAGTTCTTGGTCGGCGCGCAGGGCCAGCACGGCCTCGCCGGCGATGGCCTTGCGCTTGGGGAACACCTCGATCGACAGGTCGACGTGCTCGATGCGCACGCCGGCCTGATCGGGCTTCAGCGCCCCGCCGGTGGCCAGGGTCTGGGCCGTGGGGGCGGCGCGGGGCGGCTTGGACGGCTTGCGGGCGGGGGCGGCTGCGATCAGCAGCGGCAGGGCGGCGGCCAGGGCCAGGGCTCGAACGGACGATGCAGGCACGGCGACTCCCCGCGATGGACAGGTCCATCGGTAGGGGAGGCGGGCGCTGAGGCCAAGCCGTAGAAACCCTCCCTCGGTGAGAGAGGGGGGCGTTCCTAGATCTTCTCGCTGATCTTGATCGCCACCTTGCAGCCGGTCTGGATGACCGCGCTCAGCAGGGGGTAGGCCGTGGCCTCGTGGGCGCCTTCCTCGATGGCCAGGTCGTGGTGCATCAGTTCGTCCTCGCGGAACTGGACGAGCTCGGCGGTCAGGGTCGGGTCGCGGTCCTTCAGTTCCTCGATCTGGCCGGCATAGTGCTTCTCGATCACCGACTCGACGGCCTCGGTGCAGGCGTGGGCGGCCTTGTCGCCGATCAGGGCGGTGCCGGCGCCGAGGGTGAAGGCCGCCAGCCGCCACAGGGGCGACATCAGGGTCGGGCGGACCTTGTGCTCGTTCAGCAGCTCGTTGAAGCGCGACAGGTGGACCTGCTCGTGGCCCTCCATCTCCTTCAGCTGCTCGGCGACGCGCTGGTGGCCGCGGGCGTGCTTCATGACGGCCTGCTGGCCGCGATAGATGTGTACGGCGGCCAGTTCGCCGGCCTGGTCGACGCGCAGGATCTCGGCCAGGCGGGCGGCCTGGGCGCCGCGGCCGGGGCGGGGCGGAACGGCTTTCTGGGCGGCGCTCATTGCGAGGCCTCCTTACGGCGAAGGGCCGCGAAGGCCGAGACGACGGCCAGGCCCAGCGAGACCAGGGCGTTCCAGCCGGCCATGGACAGGCCCAGGAACACCCAGGCGGCCTTGTCGCACATCGGCGGCTGGATCTTGGCGCCCTTCAGCATGGCCACCAGGTCGCCCGACGTGGCGACGCCGCCGCCGGTGCAGGTGGTGGGACCGGGCCACCACTTCCATTCCACGCCCGCGTGGAAGGCCGCGAGCCCCGCGCCGTAGAGGAAGATCGCGCCCAGCAGCCACAGGGCCGGCGTCCGCAGGCGCGTCCAGAGCGGGGTGCGTTGAAGGACGGTGGCGACCAGGCCGACGGTTCCGGCGACCCAGTAGACCTCGCGCTGCTTCAGGCACAGGTGGCAGGGCGCCAGGCCCCCGAAGCTTTCGAAAGCGTGGGCCGCGCCCAGCATGATCGCGCTGGCGGCGAAGGCCAGGACCGGCCAGTGCTTGGCGATCCAGTCCAGGGACGGGCGCTTGGGAACGAGGGGACCGGTGGTCACGGCCGGGGTGTCGGTGGTCATACGGCGCACGCGCCTCCGCTGCTTCCTCCCAGGAAATGGCTCGCGGCGAGGCCGATGACAAGGAGCAGGATCAAACCGCCGGCCACCAGGGCCAGGCGGCGCTCGATCACCGGCAGCAGGGCCGGGCCGAATTTCTTGACCACGAAGGCGACGAGGAAGAAGCGCGCCCCGCGGGTGAGGACCGAGGCGAAGATGAACATCGGGAAGCTGAAGGCCGCCAGGCCCGAGGCGATGGTCACCAGCTTGTAGGGAATGGGGGTCAGGCCCTTGGCCAGGATCACCCACACCCCGTACTTATCGTACCAGCACTTGAACTCGGCCAGGCCGCCGGCATGGCCGGTTGCAGCCATCATCCACTGGCCGACCGGGGTCAGGAAGTAGCCGATGGCGTAGCCCAGGATCCCGCCCAGCACCGAGGCCAGGGTGCAGATGGCGGCGTAGCGCCAGGCGCGGTCCGGACGGGCCAGCACCATCGGGGCCAGCATCACGTCGGGCGGGACAGGGAAGAACGAGCTCTCCGCGAAGGAGACGGCGAACAGGCTCTTGGGCGCGTGACGCGAGGCGGCCAGGCCCATGACCCAGTCGTAGAGGCGGCGCAGCATGCGAACTCCCGTTTGCGGATGCGCCGTTGCTAGCAGGGGTCGGCGCGCTTGTCCCGGGCGATGCGACGACGATTTCCCGTTCTTTTTGCGACGCCGCGAAGGCGGGCGTTCCGCCGGGGGGTAGATAAGAAAACGCCCCGTCCTCCAGGCGCCGGGCCGACATGGCGCGGAGGAGGACGGGGCCACGCGGTCGCCGCAACATTACGACCGCGTGTCTCGGTTAGGACCTTGCGGGTCCTAGAACTTGACCGCCAGCGAGACGCTGTAGTTGCGTCCCGGAGCGGTGTAGCCGTCGACGACCACGGGCGCGGTCGCCGTCCCGGTCGTGGTCGCGCCGCGCACGTCGCTCCACCACCAGTACTTTTCGTCGGTCAGGTTGAAGACGCCGCCGCGCAGGGTGACCGCCTCGGTGACGTTCCAGTAGGCCGTGGCGTCGGCCGTGGTGAAGGCCGGCGGCGCGAAGCACGTGCCCGTGCAGGTGACGCCCAGGCTGTCGAACGACTTCTTCTGCACGTGCATGACGCTGAACTGGCCGCCGAAGCGACCGGCCGGGTCGCGGTAGGACAGGCCGGCCGTGAACTTGGCCGGGTCGACCGACTGCAGCGGCGTGCTCTTGCCGGCGTTGGTCGAGTAGCCGCGCGCATAGGCGGCCGTACCGATCAGGCGCCAGGCTTCGCCGATGAAGATCTCGCCGCGAGCCTCGGCCCCGCTGATCTCGGCCTCGGCCAGGTTGACGTACTGGTAGACCGCCGGGTTGGCGGCGGTGAACGCGCCGCCGACCTGGATCTGCTCGATGAAGTCGTCGTACTTGCCGGTGAAGCCGGTGACGCCCAGGTTCCACGTCGGCCGGCGCAGGCGGAAGCCGAGCTCGAAGCTGCGGCTGGTCTCGGGCTTCAGGTCCGGATTGGCGATGGACTTGTAGAAGCGCACCGGGTTGGAAAAGCCGTTGTTGACCTGCGAAGGCGAGGGGGCCTTGAAGCCGGTGGCGGCGTTGCCGAACACGCTGATCAGGTCGGTGACCTGCCAGACGGCCGACAGCTTGGGCGAGAAGCGCGAGTCGCTCTGGCTGACCGGCGTGTTGGCCGTGAACAGCGCGTCGCTCTTGGGCTCCAGCTTGTAGTAGTCGTAGCGCAGGGCCGGATAGAAGGTGACCGGACCGGCCGAGAACTCGTCCTGCACATAGGCGCCCAGCAGCGTGTAGTCGGTGACCGGGAACGGATGGTTGGGGAAGGTCTCCCCGGCGCCGGGCACGGTGCCGTCGCGCAGGCCGGTCTGGCGGGTGATCGAGACGTCGCCGCCCCAGACGATCCGGTGATCGGCCCCGGCCAGGCTGGCCTTGCTGTTCAGCTCTATCGCGCCGCCGAACACCTCGTTGTCGAACTTGGCGTCGCGGGTGCGGTCGGCGTTGGTGCGGAAGTCCTCGGCCGAGAACTGACGCGTGGTGCTGTCCTGGTAGTAGACGGTGGTGCGGGCGGTTTCGATCAGGCCCTGGCCGCCGGTGAAGACGTGGGCCAGGCTGACGCGGTCGCGGCGCATCTTGTCGAAGGCGGTGAGGCCGATCGTGGCGCCCGCGGTCTGGGCCGCCGTCGGGTTGGTCGGCAGGATGGTGATCGCCGACAGCACGTTCCAGTCGATGTCGCGATCCAGGTGGTCGACCGTCAGGGTGAACTTGTTGCGGTCGTCGAGGTTGAAGGCCAGCTTGCCGAGAATGGCGTTGGACTGGTTGTCCTCGGGGTTGGCCACCGTGCGGGCGACGCTGGACGAGCCGTTGGCGCCTTGGGTCTCGGTTTCGTGGCCGTCACGGCGGGTGTAGGCCAGCAGGCCTTCCCAGCGGCCGCTGGCGCCGGCCACCAGGGCGCTTTCGGTCCAGCTCTCGTCGGCCGACGCATAGCCCACGCGGCCGCGGGCGGCGAAGCTCTTGCCCTTCAGGATGTCGGACGGATCCTTGGTGAAGAAGCTGACCGAGCCGGCGACGCCGTCGCTGCCGTACAGCGCCGAGGCCGGGCCGCGGACGATCTCGACCGACTTCAGCACGTCGACGTCGACATAGTCGCCGCGACCGACCGACTGGGCGCCGAAGGCGTAGCCGTCGGGGATGCGCACGCCGTCGACCATGATCAGCACGCGGTTGCTCTCGAGGCCGCGGATGGCGAAGCCGGCGTTGCCGTCGCGACCCGTGGACGAACCGGCGGCGGTGAAGCGCGACGGGGCGCTGCGCACCGCGACGCCGGGCTCGAAGCGCACCAGGTCCTTGGCGTCGTTGATGAGGGCGTCTTCGATTTCCTGGCTCGTCGTCACCGAGACGGTGGCCGGCACGGCCAGCACCGACTTCTCGCTACGGGTGGCGGTGACGGTGACCTTGTCCAGCTCGGCCGTGTCGGCGGCCGAGGACGCGTCGGCCGCGAAGGCCGCCGTGGCGGAGAGCAGGGCGCCGGCCGAGACGGCGGCGAAGCATATGAGTTTGTTGCGCGACAAAAGAAGGAACCCCCAGTTTTCGGCCTCAGATGCGAATTGTTCGCATTCGTTGGGTGGGGAGCTACGACCGTCTGGCGATTGGGTCAAGTTATTTGCGATTGATTCTTAGATTCATCCGCAATAGGAGCCTTCCCAACGCACCGATCGTCCTTGAGGGGGATTCCGATGAAGACCATGCTCGCTTCGGCGGCGCTGCTGGCGGGCCTTGGCCTGTCCGGCCTGGCGCACGCCCACTCGCCCTACATGCTGCCCAGCACCTTCGACGTCTCCAGCCGCAAGGTCGTCACGGTGCAGGGCTCGTTCGCCGAAGAGTTCTTCACCCCCGAAGTGGTGATGAAGTCCGACGCCTATGCGGTGGTCGGTCCCGACGGCGTGCGCAAGCCGCTGACCCCGACCTACCTGCGCGAGCTGGCCCTGGTGGAAGCGCCGATCGAGGCTGCCGGCACCTATCGCATCACCACCGGCCAGCGCGCCGGGCGCGTCGGCAAGGCCACGCTGGTCAACGGCGAGTGGGAGTTCCTGGAGCCGGGCAAGGCGCCGGCCGGCGCCCAGATGGTCGACATGCAGAGCATCACCACCGCCGACGTCTACGTGACCAAGGGCGCGCCCAGCGCCGCCGCGCTGGCCCCGGTCGGCAAGGGTCTGGAGTTCCAGGCCGTCACCAACCCCAGCGACATCACCACCGGCCAGCCGGCCAAGTTCGTGGTGCTGTACGACGGCAAGCCGGTGTCCGGCCAGGAGGTCACCGTGACCGCCGGCGGCGACCGCTACGCCGACGCCAAGAGCGCCCCGGTCACCGTCAAGAGCGACGCCCAGGGCCGCTTCGAGATCAAGCCCGAGCGTTCGGGCGTCTACCAGGTGCAGGCCCGCTATCGCGTCGCGCCGGCCGCGGCCGGCCAGCCCGGCCAGAGCCACACCTACTCGCTGACCTTCGAATCCCTGCGCTGAGAACCCAGATGATCCGCAACACCCTGATCCTGGCCGCTGTCCTGGCCGCCGTCTCCGCTCCGGCCCTGGCCGCCTCGCACGCCCGCGACACCTTCATCAAGGAGCAGGACGTCAACGGCGACGGCGTCGTCACCAAGGAAGAGTTCGTCATCACCCGCGAGCAGCTCTTCAAGGCCATTGACGCCGACAAGAACGGCGTGCTGTCCAAGGAAGAGTACGTCGGCGAGTTCAAGGGCCGTCTCGAAAAGCGCCTCGCCGCCTCGACCGAGACCGCCGAGAAGAAGGAAGAAGAGCGCGTTCGCCAGATGCGCCAGGCCGACGTGCGCTTCGGCGTCCTCGACAGCGACAAGAGCGGCGGCATCACCCCGGCCGAGTTCGCCTATTCGGGCTGGCGGATGTTCGTGACCCACGACACCAACAAGGACGGCACGGTCTCGGCCGCCGATCCGGTGGCCGCCGACACGAACTGATCCAGGTCAGTCCGTTCCCCTTGGGGGGCGCGCCCCCGGTTCCTTGATCCCCTTCTGGAGCCGGGGGCGCTAGTTCTCCGCGTAGACGCGCACCCAGTCGACCAGCAGGCTCTCGGGCAGGGCCGCGTCGTCGACTCCGCGCCGACCCGTGGTCTCCGCCCACCGTCCGCCGACCGCCAGGTTGAGGATCAGGTGGAAGCGCTCGTCGAAGGGCCGCCCGCCCGGACGGGTGAAGTAGGGCTTGCCGTCGAGCAGCCAGGTCAGCCGTTTCGGCGTCCATTCCAGCGCGAAGACATGGAAGGCCGTCAGGTCGCCCAGGGCCGTGTCCGCCGAGTCGCTGCGGTTGGCCTGCAGCGTCGGGCCGTGATGCGCGGCCCCCCGCACCCGGTCGCGGCACGACCGGCAGCGCACCCCCAGGTTCACCGCCTCGGCGATGTCGATCTCGCCCGACAGCGGGTAGGGGCCGTAGTTGTCGTGCTCGGGCAGCATCCAGATCGCCGGCCAGAGACCCTGGCCCAGCGGCAGCTTGGCGCGCACCTCGATGCGGCCGTAGCGGAACGAGGCCAGGCCCTTGGTGCTGACCCCGCCCGAGGCGTAGTCGCGGCTCACGCGCGGGCCGCCGTTGCGGCGCGCCGGGCCCGACGCGCGCTCCTTGCGAGCGTTGAGCCGCAGCACCCCGCCCGAGACCGAGACGTTGTCCGGCGCGTAGCACTGGCGCTCCTCGTTGCCGCCGCCCCAGCAGTCGGCGGCGGCCGTCCACCTGGCCGGATCCAGGCGATCGCCGTCGAATTCGTCCGACCAGATCAGCCGCGGCGCGGCGGCGGCCGGGCCGGCCAGGGCGGCCAGCAGCAGGGCGATCGCCAGGCGTCTCACTTGATCGCCGTCGTCGAGCGGCCGCCGGGCGGCAGCTGCAGCGTCACGCGACCCTGGGCGGTTTTGGGCAGCAGCACCTCGACCTCGGTCGCGCCCTTGGGCGCGTCGGCGGCCAGGACCCATCCGTCGCCGCGCGGCTGTACGTCCAGGTCCAGGGCGTCGCGCGCCGTCCACCAGTCGCCGAACTGGCGCACCCCGCCCATCCACGCCCGGCCCTTCCAGCGGTCGGCCAGGGCCTCCTCGAACCGCAGCTTGTCGCCGACCAGGTTGGGGTGGATCAGCACCGTGACCACGCCGCGCTCGCGGGCCACCTTGGCCACCAGCGCGTCGGCGGCGTCGAGGCGCTGCAGCAGCGGCGGGGCTTCCTCGTCCTCGACGCCGACCGGGAACTCGAACACCGGCTGCAGCGCGCCGTCGGCCCGCCCGTCGGTCAGCTGGAAGGGCAGGTGGGTCAGCACGGTGTTGGCGGTGATCGACGAGGAATAGCGATAGCCGCTGGCCTCCAGGGCCTGGGGCAGGGTGAACGGATAGGCCAGCCGTCCGGGCCGGAACGAGACCACGTCCGCGCCCGCCAGCCGGTCCAGCAGGAACTTCGACACCCGAAGCTCGCCCAGGATCGTGGCCCCCTTCACGGTGTCGACGGTCTGGACGAAGGGACGATAGCGCGGATAGCGCTCGCGGCCGTCGCCCAGCGGCATCGTGTGCTCGAAGGCGCCCGAATGGGCGACGGTGTGGCTGCCGACTTCCTGGCCGCGCGCCAGCAGGCCCTTGACGTCGGCCACGGCCGCGTCGTCGAAGAACACCTTGTCGTTGTAGTCCTTCATGTACTTGGTCTGGACGAAGAACGTGCCTTGGACGCCCCGCGCCTTCAGGGCGTCGGCATAGGCCAGGGCGTTGTGGACCGACGGTCCGTAGTCGACATCGTGGGTGAAGAGGATCGATGCCTGGCGGCCGGCCGGGGCGGTCGAGACCAGCCAGGGCATCGGCTCGCCGGCCACGTAGAGGTCGCGGACCCAGCGAAACAGCACGTCGAGCGAGGGCTCGTAGCCGTTGACGTAGTGGCGGGCCAGAGCCTCGGCGCGGCCGTTCATCGAGCGCTGCGCCAGCGAGCCCAGGTCGACGCCCAGCACGCAGGCCTGGCCGCCCACCTTCCTGCACGCTGCGGCGATCGAACCGTCGTCGAAGCGGGCCGCCGCCTGCGCCGTCCCCGGCGCGTAGCCGACGCTGGCGACCTTGGCCTCGCCGGTGGAGGAGACGACGATCTCGTCGCTCTCGGGCTCGCCGGTAGCGCTGGTCCAGCGCATGCGCAGTCGCGAGGAGGCCTCGGTTCCCTCGCCGACGCCGAACAGCTCGCCAAGCCCGCCGCCGGCCAGGTTGAAGGCGACCACCGTGCCGCCGTCGCGCACATGCTGGGCCAGGGCGCGCAGCTGCTCGGCGCTCAGCACCCGACCCGAGACGATCGGATAGACCAGAACCACCTTGTGCCGCAGGGCCTTGGCGGGATCCTGCGTGACGGTGATCGGCACGCCGTGGGCGCGGAAGCCGCGCACCAGGCCCAGCCATCCCGACTGCGGATCGGTGACCAGAATCGCCAGGCGGTGCGGGCCGCCCCTGTCGAACTGTGCGATGCGGGTGCGGGGCGGTTCGACGATCTTCGAGGCCTTGGCCGGACCGCGCACGCCGGGAAAGACGTGCATCACCGACGGATCAGGCCGCTCGCGCCACCACCACCAGCCGCCGGCCAGCAGCACGGCGAGCGCGACGAGCAGCAGCGGCAGGCGACGGCGCATCATGGGGCCTCCAGTCCAGCGTCCGGCATCCAAGCCTGAAAACGCCCGCCGCGCGAGCCCATGATTTCGCGCGCTGACAGGTTGCGGGCGAGCCGCGACGCTTTCCCTTCGGCGCGCGGGCTTCTATATGCGGACGCCTCCTGTTTCTCGTTCGTCCCCGGAAAGACGCCCCGTCCCATGGCTCGCATCCTGATCACCTCGGCCCTGCCGTACATCAACGGCATCAAGCACCTGGGGAACCTTGCGGGGTCGATGCTGCCGGCCGACGTCTATGCGCGCTTCCAGCGGGCCCGGGGCCACGACACCCTCTACATCTGCGCCACCGACGAGCACGGCACGCCCGCTGAACTGGCCGCCGCCGCCGCCGGCCAGGACGTCCAGACCTATTGCGAGGAGCAGCACGTGCTGCAGCACGACGTGGGCCGCGCGTTTGGCCTGTCGTGGGACCATTTCGGCCGTTCGTCCTCGCCGCAGAACCATCGCCTGACCCAGCACTTCGCCGAGGTGCTGGAAGCGCAAGGCCTGATCGAGGAACGGGTCGACCAGATGGTCTACTCGATCGACGACCGCCGCTTCCTGCCCGATCGCTACATCGAGGGCACCTGCCCGCACTGCGGCTTCGAAAAGGCTCGCGGCGACCAGTGCGACAACTGCGGCAACCTCCTGGACCCGACCGACCTGAAGGACCCGTACTCGGTGATCTCGGGCTCGCGGAACCTGGAAGTGCGCGACACCAAGCACCTCTATCTTCTCCAGACCAAGATGGCCGACCGCATCCGCGCCTGGGTCGACGCCCACCCCGACTGGCCGACCCTGGCCAAGTCGATCGCCTACAAGCACCTGGACGAGGGCCTGATCGATCGCGGCATCACCCGCGATCTGGCCTGGGGCGTGCCGGTGACCAAGGACGGCCTGCCGCGTCCGGGCATGGAGGAGAAGGTCTTCTACGTCTGGTTCGACGCGCCGATCGAGTACATCGCCGCCACCCAGGAATGGGCCGAGGCCGGCGAGGGCCGTGACTGGCGCTCGTGGTGGCGCACCGACGCCGGCGCCGACGACGTCCGCTACGTCCAGTTCATGGGCAAGGACAACGTGGCGTTCCACACCGTCAGCTTCCCCGCGACCATTCTCGGCTCGGAAGAGCCGTGGAAGAGCGTCGACATGCTCAAAGCCTTCAACTGGCTGAACTGGTACGGCGGCAAGTTCTCGACCAGCAGCAAGCGCGGCGTGTTCATGGACGCGGCGCTCGACATCCTGCCGCCGGATCTCTGGCGCTGGTACCTGACCTCGAACTCGCCGGAAGGCAGCGATACCGCCTTCACCTGGGAGCAGTTCGCCAGCGCCGTGAACCGCGACCTGGCCGACGTGCTGGGCAACTTCGTCAACCGCATCCTGAAGTTCACCGAGAGCAAGTTCGACGGCGTCGTGCCCGAGGGCGGCGAAATCGGTCCGCTTGAGGAGAAGCTCTACGCCGACGTCGCCGAGCGCCTGGCCGACCTCGCCGAGCAGATGGACGCCATCGAGATCCGCAAGAGCGCCCAGGCGCTGCGGGCCTTGTGGGTTGTCGGCAACGAGTACCTGCAGGAAGCCGCCCCCTGGACGGCGATCAAGACCGACCGCGACCGCGCCGCGGTGATCGTGCGCACGGCCCTGAATCTCGCCGCGCTCTACGCCCGCATCTCGGCCCCGTTCATCCCGTTCGCCGCCGAGAAGATCGGCGAGGCCTTCGGCCAGGCCTGGCCGCCCGCGTGGCCGTCGTCGGACGTCGCGGCCGAGCTGTCGACCGTGCCGGCCGGCCAGACGGTTCGTGCGCCGGAAGTTCTGTTCAAGAAGATCGACGACGACATGATCGCCGAGTGGGCCGCACGGTTTGGGGGCGCGGAGTAAATAGACCCTCCCCTGAAGGGGGAGGTGGTCCGAAGGGCCGGAGGGGGAAGTCCCTGCTGAAACTGGTGAAGTCGCAGGCGTGGGAGGTCACATCCCCCTCCGTCGGCTTCGCCGACACCTCCCCTTCAGGGGGAGGGTCTGAAACCGCTTCCCCTTCACCGCACACCGCTCTACGAGCGGGCCATGCCGCTCGTCGCCCGTCTCAGCCTGTTCTACGTGGCCATCTACCTGGTCATCGGGGTGAGCCTGCCGTACGTGGCCACCTTCCTGCGGGCGAGGGGGCTTTCGGGGGCCGAGATCGGGGCCGTGCTGGCCGCGCCGCTGCTGCTCAAGCCCTTCACCGGTTCGATCCTGGCCGTCTGGGCCGACGGCTTCAGCCTGCGACGCTCGCCGATGATCCTGCTGGCGATCGCCGCCGCCGGGGCCTATCTCGCCATGCTGGTCGCGCCGGGGTTCTGGAGCCTGCTGGTCTGCTGGTTGGTGGGCGCGACGCTGTTCTCGACCATCTCGCCGCTGATCGACGTGGTGACCCTGCGCCGGGCGCGGCTGGAAGGCTTCAACTACGGCCTGCCGCGCGGATCGGGCTCCAGCGCCTTCATCGCCGCCAACCTGGCCATGGGCGTGGTGCTGACCCTGGTCGGCGCCGAGATCATCGTCGTCTGGATCACCGTGGCGGCCCTGCTGACCGCCTTCGCGGCCTTCGTCCTGGTTCCGCCCGAGCGCGTGCACGACGAGGGCGAGGCCCCCGCCAAGCGTGATCGCTGGAAGGGCCTGGGCAGCCTGCTGACCGACCGGGTGTTCGTGCTGGCGGTGGTCACCGCCGGCCTGATCCAGGGCGCGCACGGCTTCTACTACAGCTTCTCGACCATCCTCTGGCGCAAGCAGGAGATCCCCGAGCCGATGATCGGCGTCCTGTGGGGCGTCGGCGTCGCGGCCGAGGTCGGGTTCATGTGGTTCCTGGAACCCTGGCGGCGTCGGGTGGGGCCGGGGCGTCTGTTGGCCATGGGCGCCGGCGCGGCGGTGATCCGCTGGACGGCCTACGCCTTCGCCCCGCCGCTGTGGGCGCTGTTCCCGCTGCAGGCGCTGCACGCCTTCACCTTCGCGGCCAGCTTCCTGGCCTCGCTGCAGCTGATCGAGCGCCTGACGCCGCCCAAGAGCGCCTCGGCCGCCCAGGCCCTGAACTCGGCGGTGTCGCAGGGCTTCACCCTGGGCCTGGCGACCTTGGCTTCGGGCCCGCTGTTCGACGCCCTGGGCGTGAAGGGCTACTGGGCGATGGCGGCCCTGGGCGCGGCCGGGCTGTGCGGCGCGCTGGTGCTGGGCCGCAGCGCGCGGGTGAAGGCGGGGGCGTAGGGGCGCCTCTACCCCTTGGTTGTCTTCCCGGCCGCAGCGAAGCGGAGCGCCGGGATCTCCCACGGCGGCCTTGTCCTGAAACGTGGGAGATCCCGGCTCTACGGCGCTGCGCGCCTTCGGCCGGGATGACAACCGAAGGAAAGGGGCGACGCCCCCTCCCTAGATCTCGTACGAGACCTCTTCGCCTTCCAGCCAGGCCACGATCTGCTCGGCCGCGGCCACCGGGTCGACCTTGGTCGTGTCGATGACCAGTTCGGCCGCCTCGGGCGCCTCGTAGGGGCTGTCGATGCCGGTGAAGTTCTTCAGCTGGCCCGAGCGCGCCTTCTTGTAGAGGCCCTTGACGTCGCGGCTCTCGGCCACGGCCAGGGGAGTGTCGACGAACACCTCGACGAACTCGCCGTCGTTGAGGATCTCGCGCGCCATCTGGCGCTCGGCCCGGAACGGCGAGATGAAGGCGGTCAGCACGATCAGGCCGGCGTCGACCATCAGCTTGGCCACCTCGGCCACCCGGCGGATGTTCTCGACGCGGTCCTCCTCGGTGAAGCCGAGGTCCTTGTTGAGGCCGTGGCGGACGTTGTCGCCGTCCAGCAGGTAGGTGTGGCGGCCCAGCGCGTGCAGGCGCTTTTCCACCAGGTTGGCGATGGTCGACTTGCCCGCGCCCGACAGGCCCGTCAGCCACACCACGCGGCCGCGCTGGCTCTTCAGCGCCGCGCGCGAGGCCTTGGAGACGTCGGTGTGCTGCCAGTGGATGTTGTCGGCCCGGCGCAGGGCGAAGTTCAGCATGCCCGCGCCGACGGTGCGGTTGCTGATCCGGTCGATCAGGATGAAGCCGCCCAGGTCGCGGTTGTCGGCATAGGCCTCGAACGGGATGGCCTGGTCGAGCGAGATGTTGACGTGGGCGATCTCATTGAGCTCCAGCCGCTTGGCGGCCGTGTGCTCCAGCGTGTTGACGTTCACCCGGTGCTTGATCTCGGTGATGCTGGCCCCGACCAGGCGCGCGCCGATCTTCAGCAGGTAGGAGCGGCCGGGCGGCAGGGGCTCGTCGTCCATCCACACCAGCGTCGCCTCGAACTGGCCGGCGACCGCCGACGGCGCGTCGGCCGTGACCAGCACGTCGCCTCTGGAGACGTCGACTTCATCCGTCAGCGTGATGGTCACCGACTGGCCGGCGACGGCGCGGTCCAGGTCGCCGGGCAGGGTGACGATGCGCGACACCCGGCTTTCGCGGCCGGACGGCAGCACCTTGACCCGGTCGCCCGGCTTGACCACGCCCGAGGCCACCTGGCCCGAGAAGCCGCGGAAGTCGAGATTGGGGCGGTTGACCCACTGCACCGGCATGCGGAAGGGCTGGGCCTGCAGGCTGTCCTCGACCTCGATGCTTTCCAGCCAGTCCATCAGGATCGGGCCGTCGAACCACGGCGTATGCTCGCTGCGCGCGGCCATGTTGTCGCCGCCCAGGCCCGAGATCGGGATCGGGGTGAAGACCGAAAGGCCGATCTTCTCGGCGAAGGCGCGGTAGTCGGCGACGATGGCGTCGAACACCGCCTTGTCCCAGTCGACCAGGTCCATCTTGTTGACCGCCAGCACCACGTTGCGGATGCCGAGCAAGGACACGAGGTAGGAGTGGCGGCGGGTCTGGGTCAGCACGCCCTTGCGCGCGTCGATCAGGATCACGGCCGCGTCGGCTGTCGAGGCGCCGGTGACCATGTTGCGCGTGTACTGCTCGTGGCCGGGGGTGTCGGCGACGATGAACTTGCGCTTGTCGGTCGAGAAGAACCGGTAGGCGACGTCGATGGTGATGCCCTGCTCGCGCTCGGCGGCCAGGCCGTCGACCAGCAGGGCGAAGTCGATCGCCCCGCCTTGGGTGCCGACGCGCTTGGAGTCGGCCTCGAGGGCGGCCATCTGGTCCTCGAAGATCATCTTGCTGTCGTAGAGCAGCCGGCCGATCAGGGTGGACTTGCCGTCGTCGACGCTGCCGCAGGTGATGAAGCGCAGCAGCGACTTGTTCTGGTGGGCCTCGAGATAGGCCTCGATGTCTTCGGCGATGAGGGCGGACTGGTGAGCCATCAGAAGTAGCCCTCCTGCTTCTTCTTCTCCATCGAGGCGGACTGGTCGTGGTCGATGACCCGCCCCTGGCGCTCGCTGGTGGTGGTCAGGAGCATCTCCTGGATGATCTGCGGCAAGGTCGAGGCGGTGCTCTCGACGGCGCCGGTCAGCGGGTAGCAGCCCAGGGTGCGGAAGCGCACGCTCTTGATCTGCGGCTCTTCGCCCTCACGCAGACGGAAGCGCTCGTCGTCGACCATGATCAGCGCGCCGTCGCGCTCGACCACCGGCCGCGGGGCCGAGAAGTAGAGCGGCACGATCGGGATGTTCTCCAGGTGGATGTATTGCCAGACGTCCAGCTCGGTCCAGTTGGAGATCGGGAAGACGCGCAAGGATTCACCCGGGTGCTTGCGGGTGTTGTAGAGCTTCCACAGCTCGGGGCGCTGGTTCTTCGGGTCCCAGCGTTGCTCGGCCGAGCGGAAGCTGAACACGCGCTCCTTGGCGCGGCTCTTCTCCTCGTCGCGGCGAGCGCCGCCGAAGGCCGCGTCGAAGCCGTACTTGGCCAGGGCCTGCTTGAGGCCTTCGGTCTTCCAGAGGTCGGTGTGCAGGGCGCTGCCGTGGTCGAACGGATTGATGCCGCGCGCCTCGGCCTCGGGGTTCTTGTGGACCAGAAGGTCAAAGCCCAGCTGCTCGGCGATCTTGTCGCGCAGCTCGTACATCGCCTTGAACTTCCAGGTCGTGTCGACGTGCAGCAGCGGGAAGGGCGGCTTGGACGGATAGAACGCCTTGGCGGCCAGGTGCAGCATCACCGCGCTGTCCTTGCCGATCGAGTACAGCATGACCGGGTTTTCGCACTCGGCCGCGACCTCGCGCATGATGTGGATGCTCTCGGCTTCCAGGCGCTGCAGGTGGGTGAGGCGGGCGGGGGTGATCAGCGGCATCTGCGGCTCGTAAGCGACGGCGGGCGCCTGGGGTGCAAGCTGGGTAAGGGCCAAGACGGTCGTCCGCAAACAGAAAGACTTCGCCTCTCGCCGGACGGCGGGAAGCGAAGTACCGGGGGAGCCTGCGACCTAGGTCCCTGGGCCTTTGGGAGCAAGGCTCAGAAATCTAGGGGCGCTGTCAGCTTGTGTGGGTGCCGTTGCGCCAACATGACCAAAAGTTCATTCGAGCATGACCATGGATTGCGGCATAACGGCGCTATCGGATCGACGGGTAAGCCGATGTCCTTCTTGTCAGAACTCCTCGCGGCTGTCGTGCTGTGGCTCTCGGCCACGGCCCTTTGCCAATTCGGCGTGGTGATCGAGGAAAAGATCGTCAAGCCGAAGGTCGAACGCACCGTGGCGCGTTCGCCGCGCCAGGCCGTGCGCCTGGAAACCGCCCCCAAGATCGTCTGCCCCGAACAGGCCGCGCGCCTCGCCCGCGCCTGATCCGTCCGCCCCGGGATCGTCGGGGCGAGCCCCCGCAGAATCGCGCAACACTCGGTCCGCTTTGGGGAAAACCGCGTCAACCGGCTATGCGCGGGCGCCTTTCGCGGCTAGGTTTACTCGCCTGCGCGATGAAGGGGCTTGCGCGCTGCGTCGCTGTGAGAGGCCCCCTCGTCGTTCGCCTTGGGACAGTGGCTGCGTATGAAGCCTAAGAAGCGCCGACCGCTCGACTTTTCCACCCTGCCGGTGGAGACGCCCCGCGACGATGCGGCGCCTGCTTCTGGCCTGCCCGAGTCGGAACCCTTCGCAGCCGCCGAGCCCGATCCGGACGCGCCGATCAGCGAGCCGGACAACGATCTCGACATCGCCGACCTGCCGGAAGCCGGCTTCCTGGCCGCGTCGTCGCGCGGCGCGCGTCCGCCGTCCTATCAGCCGCCCGAGCCCCAGCCCGAACCGGCGCCCGAGCCGCTGGCCTCTTCGATCGCGCCCGAACCCGAACCGGCGTCACTGGCCGAGCCGGCCCCCGAACCGTACGAACCGCCGCTGCGCGAGGATCGCTCCAGCGCGCGCCGGTCGTTCTTCCGCACCTCCGCGCCTCCGGAACCGGTCGCGCCGCCGGAGCCTGAAGCCGAACCGATCGCCGAGGCGCCGCCGCCCGCGCCCGAACCAGAACCCATGCCCGAATTTGCTCCGCCGCCCGAGCCGCGCAGCCGTCGCACGCGCAGCGCCGAGCGTGCGCCGGCCGACGACCTGCCGCCGCTGCCGACCTTCCTGACCGCCCCCGCCGCGGCCCAGCCGCCG
>NZ_JBFTJR010000013.1:0-91239 GCF_056395525.1 Caulobacter sp. 10L414 | reverse complement strand
CCCTGGTCGGACGTTGCAACTAGCCGTCCTGTCCAGGCATGGTCGTGGAATGTCCGTCCTGTCACAGACCCTCGTTGCAACCAGCGTCATCTACTACAGCCCGCTGGATGAGGGAGCGTTCTTTGAGTGGCTGGATCGGATCGATTGCGTCGTCCGATGCGATGGGCTCGGATCTGACCTGACAATCACGTTGTCGCGTGCGCCGAACGACGACGAACTCAGAGAGTTCATCGCATTGTTCCACAGGTATGGCGTGGACATGCGCCAACTCGCAGTTTTCGGCGAGGGGGCGGGTCGTGCTTGGTTTCGCAGGCCGAGCACGTTCTGGCACGATGCCGTGTTCGTCTCAGGCGAGGTCTCCTAACCACCCTTCTCAGCCGGTCACGACGTCTGCATCGCCGGCGGCGTCGCACCAGGTGCTGACGTTGGCGCTGCTCCAGCTAGCGGACCTTCAGCCCGCAGGCGCAAGGGCGAGATCGACCCGGAGCGGACGTCACTCAAAGCACTTTCGACTTGTCCACGCCATGTGGGCAGTCAATCCGCACGGGCAAGCCATCTTTGTAGGCGTAGTAGACGGTGCAGCTGTTCGGCCCCTCGAGTGCGGCGCGTTTCCCAATATCAGCCGCAGAGAAGAACTCCGAGATCGTGGTTCGACCGTCGCTATCCCAGTCCATCTCCGACCATCGGTAGCCATGCTCCAGCGCGTGGAACGCAAGCAGTCCAAGGTAGGCGAGAGGCAGGGCGAGGACTAAGCAAGCGAGGGTAATGAGAGTTTTTCGCATGCGTAACCGTGGCACGCATGAGGTCCGCTCACCACCCTCCCCGGCCGATCCGAAGGTCTGCATCGCAGGCCTGGGCAGCGCCAGTAGCTGACCTTGGCCCACCTCCAGGAAGCTGACATTCCGCTCATCAGGCCACCCGGCGAGATCGACCCTTGGCGGACGTTCGGGCCTTAATCGCTGAGCGCGCGAGCCTGGCGCGACCCCGCCGGAGATCGGACGGTGGACTGAGGAGGGATCACTTCCGACGTTCGCGCGCAGGTGAGCGTCAGTCTGGCTCAGCCGTTGAGCACTGGCCGAAGACACAGAGAATCCCCATCTGGCCAGGCGCTTCGTGAAGTCTTGGGGTGATCAAAACCGTGTCGACAGGCCGATCTTCACCCGACGGCCGATGTGGTCGCGATCGTTGCGGCCATAGCCGGAGGCTGCTTTGCCGTCGCCGAGCCGCGCCTGGGGGCGGGCGTCTAACAGGTTCTCGACCTCAAAGTCCAGGCTCAGGCCGCGGTTGCGCCGCCGGGCGACCGCGTCGTCCGTCGGACGCGCCGGCTGCGGCGTCACGCGGGCCAACTGATAGCCGAGCTTCAGATTGATCGTGGCGAAGTCTCCGATCACCAGGTCGCTGGCGTCGTTGCGTCCGCTGCTGGCGCGAATGCGATAGCCCTCGTTCCAGTTGGCGTTGACACTCAGGCTCCAGGGCTTGCGCCGGGCGTTGAAGCCCCCCCGTAGAGTCCGCGGCGCCGAGCCCCCGCCGTCTCCGGCCATACGATTCATCCGCGGCAGGCCGGCGCGGATGGTGACGAAGTCGCTCAGCGTCCAAGTCTGACTGGCCCACACCTGCACCGAGCCAGTCATTGGGTCAGCGACGGGAAGGCTGAGGTTGAAGTTGGCCGATACCGAACTCGAGACCGCCGAGTCGATGTTGATCGGCCGTTGGTCGATGCTCACCAGCTTGCCGTCCGCGTCGCGCTGGAAGCGGCTGGGAAAGGCCGCCTCCACTTCGGCGGTCGTGGCAGGCATCGAGCCTATGCCGTCGATCGTCTCGCTGCGCTGATAGCTGGCGTTGGTGATCAGCCTCCAGGCGGTGAAGGGACCGCTCGACACGCCCAGAGTGACCCCGTCGAGCTTGGGAGCCCTAAGGTCGGGATTGCCGCCGGTCAATGGCAACACCTCCACCGACTGGCCGGTGCGGAAGTCGTAGACGGTGATCGGATTTCCATAAGCCATCGGAGCGTAGAGCTTCTCGTCCGAAGGCGCGTCGCTGGACCGTGACCACGCGCCGTCGAAGCTGAGGCGCGCGAGCGGCGCCCAAGAGAGATTGCCGCCGATGTTGCTGCCGCGGCCGGTGTCCGAGATCCTCTGGCCGAGGCTCAGCCTGGACGAGACCGCGCCCACGTGGCTGTTGCGACCGATCTCCTCGCCCTTCGTGATCCTCAGGAGCGGAACGGTCAGGCGAACGTCGAGAGTCTCGCTGCCGCTCGACCGTCTGGCGACGCTTTCGCGTTCGGTTTCCGACCACGAACGCGCCGCGCGCGCCGAAACTGTCGCTCTAACGGCGCCCGTCGGCAGCGCCAGCAGTTTGCGGTTGGCGTTCAGGCTCAGATTGACAGACCGGTTGTCCGACGACGATGTCGTCGCGCCGTTGATGTCTGAGTGCGCTATCCGACCGAAGGCCTGCATCTGCACTGACCAGCCCCACGCCTCGCGGCTAAGCCCGGTCGTGACGTCGAAAATGCGGCTACGATTGCGCGAGGCGACCTGCTCTTCCTCGGTGCCTGAAGTGAAGTGGCTTTCGTGTGCTTGAACGGCGCTGCGTATCGATCCGCGCCACGGCCCCAGCGAGCGGGTCAGGCTGTAGTCCGCGCTGGCGCTCCGAGACTGCGAGCGCAGGGTCGCGCCGGTGCTGTCGGGATGCGACTCCAGATAATCCGGTCGCTCGTTGGCCCGCAGCGAACTCGTATCCGACGCCCGAACACCGCTCTGGCTGGTGTTAAGATCGTTGATGCGCCCGCGGCGAAGGCCGCCCGACAGGGTGGCGGTCTCGCCGGCCGTCGGCGTGCTGCGGTTCAGGACGCCGTCATAGCTCGCGAAGCGCTTCTGCAGGACGATGTTGACGACCTTGCGGGTCGGGTCGCCGTCGGCATAAATCTCGCTCGCCCCTGACGGCAGCACCTCCACCCGCACCAGCGCGTCGGGCGGAAAGCTTTTGAACGCGTCGGCGTCGGCGATGCGCTGGCCGTTGACGATGACCACGGGCGCGGCCTGTCCGCCGTATCGCTCGTTCACTTGGGTGATGACGTCGCCGATGTTCGTCGCGAGCAGGGCGTCGATCTCGGCCTCGCCGATTTCGTGCTGCGGCGTGAACTCGGTCGCGCCACGGCGGGCGGTCACTTCAACGCCCTCGACCAGGATCGGACCACTGTCGCTGGAGGAAGTGGCGCGGGCCTGGGCGGCCGCGGTCGATGAATCCGAAGGCGTCGCCTGGACAGCGTAAGGAATCACAGCGGCCGCAAGCAACAGGAGCATCATCGCCTGCTTACCTAAAATTGTGCGTTGCGCCACGGTCTTGTCATCCGATAGGAATCGACCGCGCAATCGGAGGGCGATGTTCAGAAGATGCTGGCGTTGCTTGCAACCTTAGGGTCGTAAGCGGTGATAAGGGGCAGGCTTAGCAAACCTCATCTGAAGACGCAGAAGCGACCTGATGTAAATTTACAAATGTAACCAGATTCTGACTATTCAGAAGGAAGAGATCGCATGCCTTGGTTGAAGACTGCCAGCAGCCTCGCGGGGCTCGCCGCCGCGCTCGTCGCCCTGCCCGTCGGCGCGACGGGCCTCTATGAGCATCAAGGCTGGGTTACCGTAGGCGAGACGGGAATACCTCCTCGCTTTGAGATAGGGGCGAGTGGCAATTGGGCGCCCGAAGTTGCAAGCATCGGAGAGGCGCCCGAGCCCGTCGATTATTTTTGGCAACTGGCGCAGCAAGTGCCAAAGATCAATGTCGATGCCGGAGATGCCGCATTTGGATTTAGCACCAATACGACCGGGCTTACCCGAGTTCAATTTGCGGGGTTTAATAACACGGTTGTAAAAATATACGAGATTGCAGGCGTGTATTTTATGGATAGAGATAATGATGGAACCATAGATGCAAAATTCTCGCATGACATGGAAAATGCACAATTTAATATCGATGTCACCGGCGACAATATCGCGGAATATGTGTTCGGAATAATCGCCTGAACTGAGATTGGCGTAGCGCTACCCAGATGGGTCTGCTGCTGCGCCGATCTGACGCTTGCGAATGACGTGACCCCCATTTCTCATCCAGCGATAACGAGAGTCCTGGGTTGATTTGACCTTGCCCCCAACCTTGGACCAGATCGCGCCGGGATTTCTCGCCGGTCAGCACCGGGCGGGCCAYATGCCCCGGCGCCGTTCATTAGCTCGATCGGGCACTTGTCGCCGATCGAACTATGGGGACGCTGCTCGTTATAGTCCCTACGCCAAGCCTCGCATTTTGAGCGGGCGTCGTCGAGGGACATGAACCAGGCGGTGTTTAGGCATTCGGCCCGGACCTTGCCGTTGAAGGACTCGGCGAAGGCGTTGTCAGTCGGCTTGCCGGGCCGGCTGAAGTCCAAGGCGACACCCCGCTGGTAGGCCCAAAGATCCAGGTCGCGGGAGACAAGTTCAGGGCCGTTGTCGACCCGAATGACCCGCGGATACCGACGAGTAGACCTTCCCAACGTCAGCGAAGAGTCAGTTCTCCCCCTCCCGATCCAACATCACCTCGGCGCGCAACAACCGCCCCTCGGCGAGCCGCCGCCCGAGCCGCTCGACAAAAGCCGCATAGCGCTCCTGCCCCTTGGCGCTTGCGGCCCGATCCTCGGCGATCGACATCGCCGGCGTGACCTTCAGCCAGGTGCGGATGAAAAGCCCCAGCGCCTCGGTGGCGATGGTGAGGTCGCGTTCATGGCGATCAAGCTGCCGGGAGAGCCGATCAAGACGCCGAATCCATACCGCGTCGGCCGCCTCGGCCGAGTCCGGCGACAGATAGGACTCGATCGCCGCCCGCGCGACCTCCGACTTGCCGCGACCGGTTCGCTCACACAGCGCGTCGAGCTTGCGGATGGTCTCGGGCGGCAGGAAGACCTTGGTGGCGATCTTCATGCGTCGCCTCCAAGCGGGATGCCATCGTCCGGATCCATCGCCGCCTGCCGGGCGACGCCCGCCAGGCGCCGCTGCAACTGGGCCCCCTGAGGCGTCTCATCGCCGTCGGTCTCCGCATCAGGAACCTCAGGCTCATTGGTCGGCGCGGGTCTCTTTGATACCAGACCGGGCAACTCGGGCTCGCGCTTGAGCCCGCCCTCGTCCGGTGCCTCAGCAGGGCGCGGGCTCTCTGGACGTGAGATATCCGCAACCGCGGTCCATTCGGAAACGACGGTCGAGCGAAAGCGCGCATAGCCGGTCGCCAGCGGCCGCACGCGGGCGGCAAGCTGTACGTCGGCGTAGTAGCGGATCTTTCGCGCCCTGATCGGCGGCGCGCCCGCAACGAAGATGAGTTCCTCCTGCGGTGAAAGCTGCATGACTTCGCCGGGCGTGAGCAGAGCGCGCGCCGTCTCCTGGCGCGAGACCATGATGTGGCCAAGCCACGGCGAGAGCCTGTTGCCGGCATAGTTCCGCATCGCCCTCATCTCCGTGGCGGTGCCGAGCATGTCGCTGATCCGACGCGCGGTTCGCTCGTCGTTGGTGGCGAACGCCACGCGCACATGGCAGTTGTCGAGAATGGCGTTGTTGGGCCCGTAGGCCTTTTCGAGCTGGTTGAGGGACTGGGCGATCAAGAACGAGCGGATGCCGTATCCGGCTATCACCGGCAGCGACGTCTCGAAGAAGTCCAACCGTCCAAGGGCCGGAAACTCGTCCAGCATCAGCAGCAGCGGCCGCCGATCAGCAGCCGCCTCAAGCCCTTCGGTCAGGCGCCGGCCAATCTGGTTGAGCAGCAGCCGGATCAGCGGCTTGGTTCGGCTGATGTCAGAGGGCGGCACGATCAGATAGAGGCTGACGGGCTTGTCGGCCCCCACCAGGTCGGCGATGCGCCAGTCGCACCGGGAGGTAGCCGCCGCGACGATCGGGTCGCGGTAAAGACCCAGAAAGCTCATCGCCGTCGACAGCACGCCGCTGCGCTCGTTGTCGCTCTTGTTCAGCAACTCCCGAGCGGCGCCCGCCACTACCGGGTGACCCCGGTCGCCAAGGTGCTGTGTCGACATCATCACCCGCAGCGTCGCCTCGATCGTCCGGCTGGGGTCGGAGAGGAAATTGGCTACGCCCGCCAAGGTCTTGTCGGCCTCGGCATAGAGCACGTGTAGGATCGTGCCGACCAGCAGGCTGTGGGAGGTCTTCTCCCAATGACTTCGACGCTCCAGCGCCCCTTCGGGGGGTGCAAACGGAGCGACGGTTTCGCGGGGACCCGGCTGCAGCCGTCGCCGCTTTCGAGAGGATCGCCGCCTCTCGCGCCCGCGAAGCTGGGCGGAAACCGTTGCGAAGTGCGCCAGGGGGCGGCGCCCCCAAGCACGCGCGCGCGTCAGCGCGCGCTCATGAAATGAAGCCTGCAAGGAGAGACCGCCAAGCGGGCTCGGGAAGCGGCGCCGAGTGTCCGGCGGCGGCCCCCAGGCCGCCCCGGGGGCGCGGCGCGCCCGCAGGAGCCGCGAGCGGAGCGACACCCAAGGGTCGCGCGGCGGGACCGAGCGTGACCGCCGGACGCTCTCCGCATCCCTCGCCTTGGCGACAAGGCGATCGTCGCTAAAGCGCCTCGCAATAGAAGATGCGAGGCGATCGTTGCGCCGGATCGGCCGGCAGGAACCGGTAGTGCACCAGCAACCATTCGGCGTCCTGCAAGCTGACGCCCAGGTTTTCGGCTATCCAGGCGGGCGAAGGTTCATCGTCGATCATCTGCTGGCCGGCCTCGGGCAAGGTCGCGTTCGCCGGCATCTCAGTCCCAAGCCGCGAAGGGATCGGAGAGCTTGGCCCAAGCGCGCGGCCCGAAGCCGAACTGCAGGTCCGAGACCAGGCAGGCGTCGAAACCTCGCGTCAGCGCCGCGCGATCCATGTGCTGGCCGATCAGCACGATCTCCTGGCGACGATCACCATAGGGCGGGTTCCAGACCTTCTCGATCGCCGCGCGCCAAGCTTGATCGTCAGGCCAGTAATCCTTGGGCGCGCTCGCCCACCAGCGGCCATGAGGACCAAACTGCGTCACCGCGCCGGCCTGGCTCCAGCCGCCGACGCGGTCGGGCCGGGTCGCCAGCCATACGAACCCTTTGGAGCGAATGACGCCTGGCCACTCGGCTTCCAACCAGGCCTTCAGTCGCTCCGGATGGAACGGCTTGCTGGCGCGATAGACGAAGTGACTGATGCCGTATTCCTCGGTCTCCGGCAGGACCTCTCCCATCAAAGCCTTCTGCCAGCCAGCCGCCCCTTCGGCCCGCAGCGGATCGAAAAGGCCGGTGCCGAGCACTTGGCCCAGCGCCACGGAGCCGCGCTCGGCCGCTACAATGCGCGCCTGCGGATTGAAGGTCGCGATGATCGCCGACAGTCGCCCCAAATCTTGCGACGACACCAGATCGGCCTTGTTGAGCACAATGACGTCGGCGAACTCGATCTGCTCGACCAGGAGATCCACGACCGTGCGCTCATCGCCCTCCCCCGCGGTCTCGCCGCGATCAGCCAGGCGGTCGCGTGAGCCGTAGTCGCGCAGGAAGTTGAAGGCGTCGACCACGGTGACCATGGTGTCGAGCCGCGCTACGTCCGACAGGCTCAAGCCCTCCTCATCCCGGAAGTCGAACGTGGCGGCCACCGGCATCGGCTCGGACACGCCCGTGGACTCGATCAGGAGGTAGTCGAAGCGCCGCTCGGCGGCGAGACGCCGAACCTCGGCCAGCAGATCTTCTCGCAGGGTGCAGCAGATGCAGCCGTTGGACATCTCCACCAGCGTCTCGTCGGTGCGTGACAGGTTGGCGCCGCCCTCGGCGACCAGCGCCGCATCGATGTTCACCTCGCTCATGTCGTTGACGATGACCGCCACCTTCAGGCCTTCGCGGTTGCCCAGCACATGGTTGAGGAGCGTGGTCTTGCCCGCCCCCAGAAAGCCGGACAGGACGGTGACGGGCAGACGGCGGTCGATCCGCGAAGCTTCGCCGTCGGAGGGCTCGGTCATGAGGCACGTCCATGATGTTACAATATAACGCCAACTACCCCCACCACCTCACCCCATCAAGCCTATTGTTATTTTATAACACGTGAGATCTAAAGCGGCGTCGCCTTCAAGGGATTCCGATGTTCAAGCCGCTCGCCGCCATGGTGCTGGCCCTGTCGCTCGCCGCCTGCGCCACCACAGCGCCGACGCCGAAGGCGCCCCCGCCTCCGCTGCGCGTGGCCACCTGGAACATGGAGCATCTCTCCGAGAACGGCGCTCAAGGCTGCAAGCCGCGCACGGACGCCGACTACGTGGTGATGCGTCGTTATGCCGATCAACTGAACGCCGACATCATCGCCTTCGAGGAAGTGGAGTCGGTCAAGGCCGCGGCCCGCGTGTTCGATCCTGCCAGATACCGTCTGATCATCGAGGATCGGCCGGCCAGGGATCACTTTCCGTGCGGCGGCCAGGAGGGTCGCAAGCTGACCCGCCAAGCCGTCGGCTTCGCTATCCGCAAGGATCTGGCGTTCGAGCGCGCCTCGGACTTGACCGAGCTTGCGCTCGGCAACCCCAACCTTCGCTCAGGCGTGGACATCACAGTCCGCGCAAGAGGCCATGCGCCGCTGCGTCTTCTGGCGGTCCACCTGAAATCCGGCTGCTTCAACGGCCTCAGTGGCCAGGCCTGCCAGACGCTGCAGCAGCAGATCCCCATCCTGGAACACTGGATCGACGCGCGCGCCACCGAACCGGTCCGCTTCGTCGTGCTGGGCGATTTCAACCGCCGCCTGGCGCGCAAGGACGATGTCCTATGGGCGGAACTGGACGACGGCCAGCCGGCCAACGCCGACCTGTCGCTGGCGCAAGGCGCTGCGACGCCCAAGTGCGACCCGCGCTATCGCGAGTTCATCGATCATATCGTGATGGACGCCCGCGCCGCGCGTGACCTGGCCGGCTTCGAGGAGCAGACCTACGACTTGGCCGACGGTCATCCATCGGACCATTGTCCGGTCATGGCTTCATTCCGATAGCGCCCAGGCACGAGTAAGTCTGGGTGCGCGGCGACCCTACCAGCCCAAACGGGGGACCGCTCGATCCATCCGAAAATCAAGGCTGCGGCCAAGCGTAGATCTCGCTGACCATCACCATGGCCAGGACGACGAGCAGAACGAAAGATCCGACCGCGAAGGCCAGACCAAGGCCTGTCAGCAACCGGCCTGTGGGCCTGCGACGCATCGCCATCGAAAGCACCTCTTGGTGAAACCTGCTCAAGCATAGTCGCGGCGGCGGACATGTTCCACATACGTTCTCAAAACTCCTGTGTATCGTCTCGCCGCTCGAACGACCGTGGCGCGGCCGATCGACATGCCGCTCGCGGCTCTCTCTGGCGCCGGAGGCTTCCCGTTATTTCCCCGCAGATTGCGCAGGCGCATGGCAGGCGGGAAGCTGACGGAATGAAGCGTCCACGTGGTCGGCCCAAGGGCTCAAAAAAAACTCCCACACCGCTGCCCCTAAGGCCCTCGGCCGTCGTCTCCATAGTGGAAGCCGGTCCATGGCCGGAGGTGCTGCCGGTCACCCAGCAAATCCTCCGCGTGGTCGAAACGCACTTGGCGGAGGATCTCGACGAGCTTCTGGGATCCCTGCCCTGATCAGGAGCAAGGCCCATGTCCCGCCGCGAGAAAACTCCCAAGGCGCCGCCATCGACAGCGGCGCTCTATCTACGCGTCTCCACCGCGCGACAGGCTGAAAGCGACCTGTCAATTCCTGATCAGCGACGCCAGCTCGCCGCGTACGCCCTGACCAAGGGCTTTACGGTCACCGCCGAGTTCGTCGAACCCGGCAACACAGCGACGGATGACAAACGGCCAGGCTTTCAAGCGCTGATGGAGGCAGGCCTGGAGAAGCCGGCCCGTTTCGACACCATCCTGGTCCACTCGTTCTCACGGTTCTTCCGCGATCAGTTCCTGTTTGAGTTCTACACCCGGAAGCTGGCGCGTAACGGCGTGCGACTGGTGTCGATCACCCAGGAACTCGGCGACGATCCGATGGGCCTGATGATGCGCCAGATGATGGCGCTCTTCGACGAGTACCAGTCGCGCGAGAACGCAAAGCACACCTTGCGGGCAATGAAGGAAAACGCCCGCCAGGGCTTCTGGAACGGGGCGCGGCCGCCGATCGGCTATCGCATCGTCGACGCCGAGGAGCGCGGGACCAAGGTCAAGAAGAAGCTGGAGGTCGATCCGGCCCAGGCCGAAATCATCCGCCTGATGTTTCGCCTGGCCCTCGTCGGCGACGAGCATAGCGGCCCCATGGGCGCAAAGCTGATCGCCACCTATCTCAACGCCAGACAGTTACGCACCCGTGATGGTGGCCGCTGGGGCACGGGCGCGGTCCACTACATCCTTACCCGTACGACCTATTTCGGCGAGCACCACTTCAACAGCCGCAACTTCAAGACCGGGGAACTGAAAGAGACCGACGAACACGTCATCATGGAGGTGCCGGCGATCATCGATCGCGAGACCTTCGACGCAGTTCAACTGGCCATGGCCGCCCGCTCTCCGAGGACCCCGGGCGGCAACTTCGCCAAGAGCCCCCTGCTGTTGGCAGGCATCATACGGTGCGGCCACTGCGATGTCGCCATGACGTTGCGAACAGGCCAAAGTGGACGGTACCGCTATTACACCTGCGCCAGCCGAGCCCGTACAGGAACGGCCGCCTGTGGCGGTCAGACCGTACGCATGGACGCCGTCGACGCCGCGGTCATCGACTACCTGGAGAACAGGCTTCTCGAACCGCGCTTCCTGACCGAGTTGATGGAAAACGTCATCGACCGCCGCCAGGAATGGATCGAACGCCGGCACAAGCACGTGGCCGATCTCAAGAAGATCGCATACGAGGCCCAGGCCAGACTGAGGCGGCTCTACGACACGATCGAGTCAGGCATCGCCGATGGGTCCGATCCCGTCCTCAAGGACCGTTTGCGGGAATTGAAAAAGCTGCAGGACGAGGCGACGGCCGACGCCGAACGCGCGGAGCGGGCGATCAATCGGCTGGGCCCGATCATCACTCCCGCCCTGCTGAAGCAATTCTCGGAGGCGACGCGTCGAGCCCTTCGCAACGAGGACGGCACGTTCCGCCGTGACATCTTGCGCGCCATAGCCCAGCGCGTGGTGGTGAAATCGAAGTGGGAGCTCGAAGTGTCCGGATGCCGCGTGGAGCTGATGCGCTCACTGGCCGCCACGAGCGGTATGGAAGCTGCCGAAGTTGCAGTTCCAGCACGTGTTCCGGACTGGCGCGCCCTGCAGGATTCGAACCTGCGACCGTTCGCTTAGAAGGCGAATGCTCTATCCAACTGAGCTAAGGGCGCGCGCTGGCCGCGCTTAGCCCGGGAGACCCTCAGTGGGTCCAGGGCTGCTTGCGGTTGGTCGCGAAATTGTCGGCGTAGGCCTTGATGATACGCTTGGGGACCTTCGGCTCGAACAGCTGGAACGAGATCTCGTGCCGCTGGGCGTAGGCGATGGCCTCGTCGCGGGTTTCGAAGGTGAGACGGACCTGGCCGTTCATGTCGCTGGACTGGGTCCAGCCCATCAGCGGGTCAGGCTTGCGGGCCGAGGCCGGTTCGAACTCCAGCACCCAGTCCTTGGTCTTGGCCTTGCCCGACTGCATGGCGTTCTTGGCGGGACGATAGATGCGGGCGAGCATGAGCCTCTCCAAACGGATCTGCCGGTGGTCGGAGCGGCAGGATTTGAACCTGCGACCCTCTGCTCCCAAAACAGATGCGCTACCAGGCTGCGCTACGCTCCGGACACCAGCAAGGGCTTGCTCCTACTCGGCTTTGGGGGCGAAACGCAAGCCTGCGCGGGCGGGATTTTCGACGCGGCTCAGCCCTTGGGGAAGATCCTGTGCCGCACGCGATCGCCGGGAAGCACGCCAAGCTGCCCCGCCCGGCCTCCAGCGATCTCGAGAACGCCGAGCACGGGGCCGCCCGACGGCAGCGGCGTCTCGTCCAGCGGGCGAGCGTTGCGGACCATCGACAGGATGCGCCCGTCCGGCCCGACATAGAGAATGTCGAGTGCGATGAGCGTGTTCTTCATCCAGAACGCCGCGCGCTGCGGCTTCTTGTAGACGAACAGCATGCCGCGGTCCGGGGCCAGCGACTTGCGGAACATCAGCCCCTTGCGCTGCTCGGCCTCGGTGGCGGCGATCTCGACCTGGAAACGGGCCACGCCCCGGCCGGTGACGATCTCCAGCGGTTCGAGACGGGGACCGGCGGCGAAGGCCTCGCCCGCGCCCGCCAGGACCGGAACCGCGCCCGCCAGCAGCCTCAGAGCGTCGCGCCGCCGCGGATCGTCGAGAAGGACCAAGAACGCCTCGCCAGGACTGGAGAACCGGCCAGGACCCTACCCGCCCCTCGCCGACCGGGAAAGCCGCCTCAGGCGGCGGTGATCTCGGCCACGACCAGCCCCTTGGGGCCCTGGGCGAAACGAACCATCACGTCGTCGCCCGGCTGGAGATCCTCCAGCCCGCCGCGGCGCAGGGTTTCGATGTGCACGAAGATGTCGCCCGGCGCCTCGTCGCGGACGACGAAGCCGTAACCCTTGGTGCGGTTGAACCACTTGACCTTGGCCCGCTCGGGCGGACCGGCAGGAGCCAGGGACTGGCGGGCCGCGCCGCCGAAGGCGCGCGGGCCGTCACGCCGGGGCGCCGACTCGTCGAAGGTGCGACGCGGGCGCTCCAGGGGCGATGGGGCCGAGGTCTCGTCGAGGTCGACGACCTCGCTGACCTGCCAGCCCTTGGGCCGCTTGACCACGTCGCAGACGATCGCCGAGCCCTCGAGCGCCGACTCGCGGCCGCAATTGCGCAGGGAGGTGACGTGGAGCAGGACGTCCTTCAGGCCGGTCTGGCCCGGGTCGTCGGGAACGATGAAGCCGTAGCCCTTTCCGACGTCGAACCATTTCACACGGCCGCTGATGCGCACGAGGTCTTCGTGCGCGCCCGATGCATCCAAGTCGTAACCAGACATTCCGCCCCTCTGGCTCGCCCAAACAGCCCAAAGGAGCGAGCACCACAAGAATAACAGTGTTCTCGGTAAGGGAGGGCCGTCAATGGCCAAATGATGCGGTGAGCGCGCAATACGAAAGGCGCGACGTTTAGTCGCGCCTTCTATGTCGTATGGAAAACTCTGAACTCTGCGGTTGGCAGTCCCTAGGGGAGTCGAACCCCTCTCTCCAGATTGAAAATCTGGCGTCCTAACCGATAGACGAAGGGACCGCGTCGCCGCGAGGAGCCGGGGATATACAAAGGCTCCCCGGAGAGCGCAAGCGGTCAGATGCGATTTTTTCAATCCGTCCACATGCGCGGGTCGGCGGCGTCTTCGATCTCAAGCTGGACCCCTTCCCGGCCCATGTAATCATCAGGTTTCAGGCGGCCCACGACGTGCAGCGCGCCGCCGCCCGCCAGCAGCCTGCGGCCAAGATCGGTCTCGGCCGAGCGCCAGGAGACGGCCTTGATGCGATCTCCGCTGGGTCCGACGAGGTCGACTCGCACGTGGCCGCCGCGCAGGGCCATCACCCGCTCGGGCCGCACGCCGGCCAGGGCGAAGGTCGGCTCGACGTTGCCGGGACCGAACGGCGCCATCTGCTGAAACTCGCTCCAGAGGCCGCGATTGGCCGCGCGCGGCTGCACCAGGGCGTCGATCTCGACCGACTCGGCTCCCACGGCCTCCATCTCGCCGGCCAGGGCCTCCTCCAGGAAGGCGCGCAGCTCCGGAATCGAATCGGGGCGCACGGTCAGGCCCGCGGCCATGGCGTGGCCGCCGCCGGCCATCAGGATGCCGGCCTCGAACGCGGCCTGAACGGCGCGACCGAGATTCACGCCCGGCTGGGATCGACCCGACCCCTTGGCTACCCCCGCCGCGCGATCGATGCCGATCACCAGGGTCGGCTTGCGATAACGCTCGCGCAGGCGGCTGGCGACGATGCCGACGACGCCCGGGTGCCAGTCGTCGCCGGCGACGACGATGACCGGCGCATCCGGATTGAAGTTGCTGCTGCGTTCGAGAATCGCCACGGCCTCCTCGACCACGGCGGCCTCGACGGCCTTGCGCTCGGTGTTGAGGAGATCGAGCTCCTCGGCCAGGGCCCGAGCCTCGAGCGGGTCGTCCGTCGACAGGAGACGGGCTCCGAGATCGGAGCGGCCGATGCGACCGCCCGCATTGATTCGCGGGCCCAGGATGAAGCCGGCATGGAACACGCTGGCCGCCCCCTGCCCCTTGGCGACCTCCAGCAGGGCCTTCAGGCCTGGATTGGCCCAGTTGGACATCACCCGCAGGCCCGTGGCCGTCAGCGAGCGGTTGAAGCCCACCAGCTGGGTGACGTCGCAGACCTCGCCCAGGGCCGTCAGGTCCAGCCATTGGCGAAGATCAGGTTCGGGCCGCGCCTCGCTGAACAGGCCGCGCCTGCGGGCCTCGCGATTGAGGGCCACCAGCAGGATGAAGGTCACGCCGGCGGCGGCCAGCACGCCCTGCCCGCTCTGGCAGCCGGGGCGGTTGGGATTGACGACGGCGGCCGCGGCCGGCGGGTCCTCGCGCATCAGGTGGTGGTCGATGACCACGACCTCCAGGCCGATCGTGGCGGCGCTGGCGATGGCGTCGTAGGCGGCCGCCCCGCAGTCGAGGGTGACGACCAGCTCCGCCCCCGTCTCGCGGATGGTCTTGAAGGCGGCGGGACTGGGCCCGTAGCCCTCCTTCAGGCGGTCGGGGATGTAGATCGGCAGTTCGACGCCCATGTGCCGGAACCAGCGCACAAGCTGGGCCGCGCTGGTGGCGCCGTCGACGTCGTAGTCGGCGAACACCATGGTCGGCCGCCCCTGCTCCAGGGCGTCGATCAGGATCTCGGCGGCCCGGTCCATGTCGGTGAAGCTGGACGGGTCTGGAAACAGCGACTTCAGGGTCGGCTGCAGATAGTCGCGTGCGCCGTCGAGGCCGACGCCCCGCGCGGCCAGGGCGCGGGCCAAGGGCTCGGAAAGGCCGTGCAGGCGGGCGATGTCGCGCGCCACGGCGGCGTCGGCGGGACGCTCGCGCCAGGCGCGACCGGACAGGGAGCGCTCGACGCCCAGAAAGGCCTCGGTGGCGGCGGGATTGGCGTGACCGTCGGCGGCCATGGCTAAACCAGCCTGAAATCAGCGTCTTGGGGCATGGGGCGACCCTATCGCCTTTGCGGGATTCGATCCATGACAGGCCGCTGCGGCGAAAGCGGACGTGACCCAGGCCAAGCGCGCCCGGCGAGCTCTCCTGGCGGGCGCCTGATCGTGTGGCGACGACTTCGCTCGCCGCAGACGCCGGCGATCATGGCCGCTCTAACCTCGCCCATGAATAGAGACAGCGAATCGGACGGAGCGCCCTCGTGATCACCCTCGTGTTCTGGCTGATGGCGGCGGGCATGCTGGCCGCCAGCGTGTATGCAGGCTTCCTGCGCCTGTGGCCCCTGACGGTGATCATCCTGGCGCTGTGCTGGGACAACGCCATCGTCGCCGCCGGAGCCCTTGTCGGGCCGGGCGACCTGCTCGTGGGCCTGTCGGTGCCGCGCTATGTCGCCCACGGCCTGCTGACGCCGCTGCTGATCCCGATCGTCTTCTGGATCGCCAGGCTGCGCCTGCGCGCCTGGGTGTGGGTCCTGACCGCGCTGCTCGTAGCGCTCGGCGCCTATACCGAGATCTTCAACCTCGACCTGGTGCTCAAGGAGTACGGCGGCACGCTGCGCTACGCCCACGCGGCCGCCAGCCCGCCCATCCCGTCGATCGTGACGGTGCTGGTGCTGATCGGCGTCGGCGCCCTGCTGTGGCGCCGAGCAGGCGTGCCCTGGCTGTGCCTGGGCGCCCTGGCGATGTTCGGCAGCGCCGCCAGCGGCGTGTTCTGGCTCGGCAACGCCGGCGAGTTGGTGCTGATCAGTTCGATCCTGGCGACCGCGGCCGCCCTGCGCTCGAAGGCGGCCTTCGCCCGCTGACGGGCGCGCGCTCCCCTTCGGAGAGCGCGCAAGCCGTCAACCGGCGGCCGTTTCCCTGGCGACCTGATCCACTTCGTTGGCCGAGCCCAGCACCACCGGCACGCGCTGGTGCAGCTTGCTGGGCGCGAGATCGAGGATGGGCGTGACGCCATCGGTGGCCTTGCCGCCCGCGCGCTCGACGATCAGGGCCATCGGATTGGCCTCGTACATCAGGCGCAGCTTGCCCGGCTTGCCCGGCTCGCGAGCGTCCCAGGGGTACATGAAGATACCGCCGCGCATCAGGATGCGGTGCACGTCGGCGACCATCGAGGCCACCCAGCGCATGTTGAAGTTCTTGCCCCGCGGGCCTTCCTTGCCGGCCAGGCAGCCGTCGACATAGCGACGGATCGGCGGTGCCCAGTGGCGCTGGTTCGACATGTTGATGGCGAACTCGGCGGTGTCGGCGGGGATGGTCGACGAGGCGTGGGTCAGGAGCCACTTGTCGTCGGCCGAAAGGGTGAAGCCCACCACGCCCGAGGTCAGGGTCAGGACCAGCATGGTCTGGGGGCCGTAGACGGCATAGCCCGCGCCCACCTGGTGGCGGCCCGGCTGCAGGAAGTCGGCCTCCTCGGGCTCGCGGCCTTCCGGGGCCGGCAGGATCGAGAAGATCGTGCCCACCGAGACATTGACGTCGATGTTGCTGGAGCCATCGAGCGGATCGAAGGTGACCAGATAGCCGCCCTGGCGGCCGGTGGTCTCGACATGCTCGAGCTCTTCCGAGGCGATGCCGGCGACCGGGTCGCAGGCCTTCAGGGCGTCGCTCAGCAGGTCGTTGGTCAGGATGTCGAGCTTCTTCTGCTCTTCGTCCTGGACGTTGGTGATCCCGGCCGCGCCGAGATTGCCCAGAATGGCCCCGCCGGCCACCACGCGGCTGATGCGGGCGCAGGCGGCGGCGATCTCGGTGACGACGGTCTTGACCGCGGGGCTGGAGGGATCGCCGGCGAGGTGGCTGGCGAGATCGATCAGGGCGGTCATGGAGAAGAGCCTTAGACTGTACGAGACGGCGATCAGTCGCCGCGGCGCGAGCGACTCGCAGACTAGTACGACAATATTACGAGTGCGAACGGGCCGACGCGGAACGCCGGCCCGACAAAGCCTAGGCGCGGCGCTTCATGCGCACTTCGCGCACGGCGCCGGTCGAGGAATTCATCACCAGGCTGTGGGTGTGGACGAAGCCGTCCTTGAAGCCCACCCCGTCCAGCAGGGCGCCGGAGGTGACGCCGGTGGCGGCGAAGATGGCGTCGGACCGCACGATCTCGTGCAGGTCGTACTTCTTGTCGAACTCGGTGACGCCCCAGCGCGCGGCGCGGGCGCGCTCGTCGGCGTTACGGAAGATCAGCCGCCCTTGGAACTGGCCGCCGACGCATTTCAGCGCCGCGCAGGCCAGGACGCCCTCGGGCGCCCCGCCGGAGCCGAGATAGAGGTCGATGCCGGTGGCCGGATCGGCCGTGTTGATGACGCCGGCCACGTCGCCGTCGGTGATCAGGTTGACGCGCGCGCCGACCGAACGGACCGAGGCGATGATCTCGGCGTGGCGCGGACGGTCCAGCACGCAGACGGTGATCTGCGAGGGCTCGACGCCCTTGGCCGCGGCCAGGGCCTTGACGTTGTCGGCGGGCGACTTGTCCAGATCGATCACGCCGGCCGGATAGCCCGGACCGCAGGCGATCTTGTCCATGTAGGTGTCTGGCGCGTTCAGCAGCGTGCCCTTGGGCGCCCAGGCCATAACGGCCAGCGCGTTGGGCATGGCCTTGGCCGTCAGGGTGGTGCCTTCCAGCGGATCGAGCGCGATGTCGACGGTGGGGCCGCCACGGCCCACCTTCTCGCCGATGTAGAGCATCGGCGCCTCGTCGCGCTCGCCCTCGCCGATGACGATCTCGCCGTCGATGGAAAGCTCGTTCAGCGCATTGCGCATGGCGTCGACGGCGGCCTGGTCGGCGGCCATCTCGTCACCCCGGCCGACCATGGTCCATGACGCGATGGCGGCCGCTTCGGTCACGCGGACCGCATCCAGGACCAGAGAACGGTCCAGGGTGTTAGAACTCATCAGTGTCTCCCAGCCCGTGGCGAGGCTAATTTCCCAATGTCTTCCACACCTGGACCGCTTGTTGCTCGCGATCTCTAGTTGCGCGCGACGCGCAGAAGACGGGGACGCTCTAGCACGGCCTGCAGCTTTTCGATGCGGCTAATCGCGTCGAGCAGCTTGGATTCGGGAGTCGCATGGGTGACGAGCACGATCGGCACGCCCCCCGCCCCTTCCACGGGCTTCTGCAGGAAGGCGTCGATCGAGACGCCGCATTCGGCCAGGGTTTCGGAGATCGCGGCGATGGCCCCAGGCACGTCGCGGACCATGATCCGCAGATAGGCCTTGCCCACCGACTTGCTCGGATCCACCGCCACGAACGGCGCCAGCGCCCCGGCCGGAGCCTGGAACACCGGGCGCACGGCCTTGGTCATGACGTCGGCGATGTCGGCGGCGACGGCGGCGGCCGTCGGGCCGGCGCCCGCGCCCGGTCCCTGGATGAAGATGCGGCCGATACGGGTGCCCTCGATGAAGAGCGCGTTCAGGGCGCCGCCGGCCTGGGCCAGCGGATGCGCCAGCGGGATCAGGGTCGGATGGACCTTCACGGCCACGCCGTCGTCGGTCTTGGAGGTGCCGGCGATCAGCTTGATGCGGTAGCCGAGGTCCTTGGCCAGCTTGATGTCGAGCAGCTCGACCTCGCTGATGCCCTCGATCTCGGCGGCCTCGTAGTTGGGGGCGCAGCCGAACGCCAGGGCGGCCAGGATGGTGATCTTGTGGCCGGCGTCGAAACCGCCGACGTCCATGGTCGGATCGGCCTCGGCATAGCCCAGGGCCTGGGCCTCGCGCAGCACGTCGGCGAAGTCGCGGCCGGTCTTTTCCATCTCCGAGAGGATGTAGTTGCAGGTGCCGTTGAGGATGCCGGCCACCGAGACGACGTCGTCGCCGACCATGGCCTCGCGCAGCATCTTCACCGCCGGCGTGCCGCCCATCACCGCCGCTTCGAACAGCAGCGGCACGTTGTTGGCCTCGGCCAGGGCGGCCAGTTCGGCGCCGTGCTCGGCGATCAGGGCCTTGTTGGCGGTGACCACCGGCTTGCCCAGCTTCAGCGCCGCCTCGACCGCGGCCTTGGCCGGACCGTCGCTGCCGCCGACCAGCTCCACGAACAGGTCGACATTGGGCGAGCTGGCCAGGGCGACCGGGTCGTCGAACCATTCCAGGCCCGAGATGTCGACCGTGCGCGGACGCGACTTGGAGCGAGCCGACACCGCGACCACCTCGGCGCGATCGCCGGCCGGGGCGAAGTCGGGGCGAGCGTTGAGGAACTGCAGCAGGCCGCCACCGACGGTGCCGAGGCCGGCGACGCCGACGCGCCAGGTTTTCTGAGTCATGGTGCGGTTCCTCGTGGTCGGTGCGACCCTTTGGCGGGGCCGCCCTCGTCCTTCGACAGGCTCAGGATGAGGGCTATTGCGGGCATATGAAGTGGAAATCCTCACCCCGAGCCTGTCAGGGGCGAGGATTTCGCAAGCGGGTCAGGCCTGCTCGAGGCTGTTGTGAGCCTTGGCCAGGATCTGGTCGGCGTTGGCGATGAACTTCTTCACGTTGCGCGCGGCCTGCTTGATGCGGTGTTCGTTCTCGACGAGGCCGATGCGGACATAGCCCTCGCCGTATTCGCCAAAGCCGATGCCCGGGGCGACGGCGACGCCGGCCTCCTCGATCAGCAGGCGCGAGAACAGCATCGAGCCGGCCGCCTCGAACTGCGGCGGGATCTTCGCCCAGGCGAACATCGAGGCGGGCGGGTTGGGGATGTCCCAGCCGGCGCGCTTCATCGACGAGACCAGGGTGTCGCGGCGGCCCTTGTAGATGCCGCGGATCTCCTCGACGCAGTCCTGCGGGCCGTTCAGCGCGGCGGCCGCGGCCACCTGCACCGGCGTATAGGCGCCGTAGTCGAGATACGACTTCACGCGGGCCAGGGCCGCGCAGATGCGGGCGTTGCCGACCACCATGCCCACGCGCCAGCCGGCCATGGCGTAGGTCTTCGACAGCGAATTGACCTCGACGGCGATGTCCTTGGCGCCTTCGACCTGCAGGATCGACGGCGGCGGGTTGTCCTCGAAGTAGATCTCGCCGTAAGCCACGTCGCTGATCACCAGCAGGTCGTGCTTCTTGGCCAGCGCCACGGCGTCCTTGTAGAAGTCGAGGTCGACCGTCTGGGCCGTCGGGTTCGACGGATAGGACAGGATCAGCACGGACGGCGGCGGCACCGAGTGCTTCACCGCGCGGCTGATGTTGCTGAGATACTGCTCGGGGCTCAGCGCAGGCACGTGGCGGATGACGCCGCCGGCCATGATGAAGCCGAAGGCGTGGATCGGATAAGCCGGGTTCGGGCAGATGATGACGTCGCCGGGAGCCGTCAGGGCCTGGGCGAGGTTGGCGAAGCCTTCCTTCGAGCCGAGGGTCGAGATCACCTCGGTGTCGGGGTTCAGCTTCACGCCGAAGCGGCGCTCGTAGTAGCCGGCCATGGCCTTGCGCAGGCCCGGGATGCCCTTCGAGGCCGAATAGCGGCCGGCGCGCGGATCGCGCGAGGTCTCGATCAGCTTGTCGACGATGTGCTTGGGCGTCGGCATGTCCGGGTTGCCCATGCCGAAGTCGATGATGTCGACGCCCTGGCCGCGCAGGCGAGCCTTGATGCGGTTGACCTCTTCGAAGACGTAGGGCGGCAGGCGGCGGATACGGTGAAAGTCGGCGGTCATGATGGCTCGTGCGCCCTCTGGCGCTGCAGGAGCGAAAAGTCGGGCATGGATAGACCCCAAGCGGGGCCTAGCCAAGCCAGTTCAAGGAAAATTATGCCTCCGTCGCCCTATTGGGGCTTGGACGGAGGCGGGGTAGCTCGGCCGCGAGCAGCCTTGGCGAAGGCTTCGGTCTCGGCGCGATCGGCCACGGTCGGGATTTCCGACGGCGGAACGCGGCCGGCGCGCTGGGCGCGAGCGGCGAAACCCTCGGTGTCCGACAGGGCGAAGGTCCCCGGCGCGGTGTCGCGACGGAGCTGAGCGGCCGCGGCCTGCTCGGCCTGGACCTGGGCCTTGTATTCGCCCGGCTTGGGAATATCCGTCGGAACGGTCGGAATGGCGGCCAGGCTCGGGATCTTGCCCCGCTCCTTGCCGGCCGCTTCGGCGGCGGCGGCCACCGGCGAGGTGGCGTCGACCGGCGGCGGCGTGAACGGCGACGAGGCGCAGGCCGACAGCACGGCCGCGAGGACCGAGAGCGAGGCGCCGAAACGTACGATTTTACCGGTTTGGCCGTTCATCTTGTCTCAGGTCTTATGCGATGATCGCGGCGAGCGGAAGGCGCCGAACGAGAATCGGCGGTCGATAAGCGACATTCAGGCGGAAGGAACGCGCATGGCCAAGGGCGACGGCAAGGACGCGGGCAAGGGCGTCAAGACGGCGGCGAAGCCCCGCAAGCCTTCCGCACCCCGCAAGACGGCCGCCGCAACGCCAAAGCCCCCTCCTCCGCCCCCTCAACCCGATCCCCCGCCCGAATCGCCCCAGGCCGCCGGCGGGCCCGACTTCGCCTCGCTGCTGACCGAGGAGCAGCGGCGGATGATGGAGGCGCTGTCGGCCAACCTGGCCCGCGCGGCGGTCACCGCCCAGGGCGCGATCGCCGAGGCGGCCCTTCGCCAGGCCGACCGGCCAGCGGCCCTGTCGCCCGACCCGTTCCACGTCGCGCCTGCCCTCAACGAGGTGATCGGCAGCCTGGCGGCCCAGCCCGACCGGCTGCTGCGCGCCCAGGCCGACCTCTTCAACGGCTACATGGAGCTTTGGCAGTCGGCAGCCCGCCGCGCCGTCGGCGAGGAGACCAAGCCGGTCGTCAGCCCCGCCCATGGCGACAAGCGCTTCTCCGACCCGGACTGGGTGACCAATCCGGTGTTCGACATGATGAAGCAGTCCTACCTGCTGACGTCCAACTGGCTGAACGGCCTGGTCGCCCAGGCCGAGAACGTCGACCCGCAGTCCAAGCGCCGGGTCGAGTTCTTCACCAAGATGCTGACCGACGCCTTCTCGCCGTCGAACTTCCTGATCTCCAACCCGGCGGCCCTGCGCGAGGTGATGCAGACCAACGGCGAGAGCCTCAAGCGCGGCATGGAGAACTTCGCCGCCGATCTGGAGCGCGGCGGCGGACAGCTGGCCATCAGCCAGACCGACCTGGCCAAGTTCAAGGTCGGCGAGAACGTCGCCACCGCGCCGGGCAAGGTGGTCTACCAGAACGACATCCTGCAGTTGCTGCAGTTCGATCCGACCACGGAGCAGCAGCACGAGATCCCGCTGCTGATCTTCCCGCCCTGGATCAACAAGTTCTACATCCTGGACCTGCGCCCCGAGAACTCGATGATCCGCTGGCTGACCGGCCAGGGCTTCACGGTGTTCGTCGCCTCGTGGGTCAATCCCGACACCCGGCTCGCGGCCAAGACCTTCGAGGACTACATGCTGGAGGGCGTCTACGACGCCAGCCAGCAGGTGATGACCCAGTGCGGCGTCGATAAGGTCAACACCGTCGGCTACTGCATCGGCGGCACGCTGCTGTCCTGCGCCCTGGCCCACATGGCCGCCAGGGGCGACAAGCGGATCAACTCGGCCACCTTCTTCGCCGCCCAGCAGGACTTCGCCGAGGCCGGCGACCTGCTGCTCTTCACCGACGAGGCCTGGCTGAAGGAGATCGAGGCGCGGATGGACCAGCAGGGCGGCTTCCTGCCCAGCCAGTCGATGGCCGACACCTTCAACGCGCTGCGCGGCAACGACCTGATCTGGTCGTTCTTCATCAACAACTACCTGATGGGCAAGGAGCCGCGGCCCTTCGACCTGCTGTTCTGGAACGCCGACCAGACGCGGATGCCTAAATCGCTGCATCTGTTCTACCTGCGCAACTTCTACAAGGACAACAACCTCACCCATGGCCGCCTGAGCCTGGGCGGCGAGCAACTGGACCTGTCGAAGGTGAAGACGCCGATCTACGTGCAGTCGTCCAAGGACGACCACATCGCCCCCTATCGCAGCGTCTATCGCGGCGCACGGGCGTTCGGCGGACCGGTGACCTTCACCATGGCGGGCTCGGGCCACATCGCCGGCGTGATCAACCATCCCGACGCCAAGAAGTACCAGCACTGGACCAACGAGCACCTGCCCGGCTCGGTCGAGGGCTGGCTGTCGGGCGCCGTCGAGCATCCCGGCTCGTGGTGGCCCCACTGGGCGGGGTGGCTGAAGGCCAAGTCCGGCAAGCTGGTCCCGGCCCGCGATCCGGCCAAGGGCCCGCTGAAAGCCTTCGAAGACGCTCCGGGCAGCTTCGTGCGCGTGCGCTCGAACGCCGAGGCGGCGGCCTAGGAAGTCAAATCCCTCTCCCCTTGCAGGAGAGGGTGGCCTCCAAAGGAGGCCGGGTGAGGGGTCTCTCAGACCTGAAAGCTGCGTAGCCGCGGTCAGACGGGGTGAGGCGTCTCAAGCCTGAGAAACCCCTCATCCGTCGGCTTCGCCGCCACCTTCTCCCGCATGGGGAGAAGGATTAGACGCTGCCCACCGCATAGGCCTCTGAAAACACCCCCGCCTCGGACTTTTCGATCAAGGGCCGCACCCGCGCCATGTGGTCGGTGAAGCGCGGGTCCTCGCGGAAGGCGTCGGCGTCCTGCTGAGTGTCGAACACCGAGATCAGCACCAGGCCCTCGGCGGACCGAAACAGCCGCGCGCCGCGCAGCCCCTTCACCTGGCCGCGCAACCGACGGTGCTGGGCCAGCTGCAGTTCGAGAAAGGCTTCGTACTGCCCCTCCTTGGGCCGGATGACGCTGATGTTGACCACCGGCTCGGGATGCGTGGGCCGTAGCGCCAGCGGCGCGGCGATGGCGGCGGCTGCGACGGCGGTCGTGGCGGCGGCGAAGGTCATGGAGAGGCGCTCCTCAGAAGGGCGTTGCCGGTTGCGGAGCCCCTCCTGTAAAACCTCAAGCAAACTTGAGGTCAAGCGCCGATGCCCGACACCTGCCCGTCCGCGTTCCAGACCCTCAGCGTCGGCGAACTGGCCAAGCGAGCCGGCGTGGCCGTATCGGCCCTGCACTTCTACGAGGCCAAGGGCCTGATCCGCAGCCTGCGCACTGAGGGCAACCAGCGGCGCTATCCGCGCGGCATGCTGCGCCGGGTGGCGGTGATCAAGGTGGCCCAGCGCACCGGCATGCCGCTGAACGAGATCAAGCAGGCCCTGGCCGCCCTCCCCGACGACCGCGCGCCGAGCCAGGAGAACTGGCGCGATCTGTCGGCGGCCTGGCGCGACGATCTGGACGCGCGCATCCGCCGCCTCACCCAGCTGCGCGACCAGCTCGACGGCTGCATCGGCTGCGGCTGCCTGTCGTTGACGGCCTGCCCGCTGCGCAATCCGGATGACGCACTGGCCGCACAAGGTCCGGGCGCTCGCCTTCTGGACGAAATTTGACGCCGCAAAGACCAACGTTCGCCCAAAACTCGCCCCGATCACGGCGGAGCTTGGCGACATGCAAGATTTCTCCCGTCGCACAGCGCTGAGCCTGCTGGCCGCCGCCCCCTGGCTGGGCGCGGCTGCGCGCGGCGACGGCCTGAAACTGGCCCAGGCGGCGCGAACCCAGATCGGCGTCACCCTGGACTATGATCCCAGCTATCGGGCGATCAGCTATCCCCGCGGCGACGTGCTGCGCACCACCGGCGTATGCTCTGACGTGCTGGTGCGGGCCGCCCGCGACGCCTGGAACGTGGACCTGCAGGAACGCGTGCACGCCGACATGGTCCGCGCCTTTTCCGCCTATCCCGCCAAGCGGGCCTGGGGCCAGAAGAGCGCCGACGCCAACATCGACCACCGGCGCGTGCTGAACCTGGAAACCTATCTGGAGCGCCAGGGCGCGCGCCTGCGCGCCAGCCAGAACGCCCGCTCGGGCGACGGCTTCTCCGATCCCCAGCCAGGCGACGTCCTGAGCTGGCGGCTGTTCGGCAACGGCCGCCCGCACATCGGCGTCGTGGTGCAGGGCCCCGAAAAGGTGCGCGTGGTGCACAACATCGGCGCCGGCGCGCGCGAAGAAGCGCTGTGGATCTTCAAGCTGCACAAGCCGGTCGGGCACTACCGCTGGCGGGCGTGAGGCCCGCCCAGCCTCAGACGGCCGCGTGAAGCCAGATCCCGACCGACCAGACGCTGCTCTCGTCGCCTTCGATCGGGCCTTGCGCCCACGCACGAAGTTCACGGACGCGAGGAGCACTTTCGAAAAGCGCCAGCGGACAATCGCCCTCTCCGTAGAAATGGAGATCAGGGCCGGCGCGGGTCGCCTCGGCCGCGTCCGACATGGCGGCGACGGCCTCCACACAGGCGTTCAGCGGCTGATCCAGCCTGAGCCCGACCCAGCCGTGCGCGCCTTCGAAATGGGCTTCGACCTCGCTGACCATCGGATGGTCGCGCCAGTAGCCGACGTCGTGCGGCCAAGCTCCGAAGACCAGATCGTACATCGGAGCGCTCATGCAGGCGGCTGCCCTACAGCCCGGCCTTCTCGTCCAGGCCGAGGGCCAGGTTGAGGTTCTGCACCGCCGCGCCCGAGGCGCCCTTGCCCAGGTTGTCGAGCAGGGCCACCAGACGCGCCTGGCCGCTGGTGTCGGAGCCGAACACGAAGAGCTTCAGGCGGTTGGTGCCGTTCAGGCCCTCGGGATCGAGGGTGGTCAGGCTCTTGGCCTCGTCCAGCGAGGCGACCTCGACGAAGCTCTCGCCCTTGTAGTGGGCGGCGAGCGCGGCGTGGATGTCGCCCAGCGAGCACGAGCCTTCGAGCAGGCCAAGGTGCAGCGGCAGTTCGACCAGCATGCCTTGCGCGTAGCGACCCACGGCGGGCGTGAAGATCGGACGCGACAGCAGGCCGCCGTGCTTCTGGATCTCGGGCACGTGCTTGTGGGTCAGCGACAGGCCGTAGATGCGGTAGGCGACCTTGGTGTAGTTCGGCGAGCTCTCGTCCTCGAACTCGGCGATCATCGCCTTGCCCCCGCCGGTGTAGCCCGACACGGCGTTGAACGAGACCGGCAGGTCGGACGACAGCAGGCCGGCCGAGACCAGCGGACGGGTCAGGGCGATGGCGCCGGTGGCGTAGCAGCCCGGGTTCGAAATCCGCTTCGAAGCCGCGATCTTCTTGCGCTGTTCCTTGTCGAGCTCGGGGAAGCCGTAGGTCCAGTCGGCGTTGGTGCGATAGGCCGTCGAGGCGTCGATCACCTTGACCAGCGGGTTCTCGATCAGGCCGACAGCCTCCTTGGCCGCGTCGTCGGGCAGGCACAGGATCACCGCGTCGGCGGCGTTCAGCATCTCGGCGCGGGCGACCGGGTCCTTGCGCTTGTCGGGATCGATCGAGATCAGCTGCAGATCGGTGCGGCCGATCAGGCGCTCGCGGATCTGCAGGCCGGTGGTGCCGACTTCGCCGTCGATGAAGACCTTGGGGGTGTTCGCCATGGTGCCAACTCCTGGCCCGAACCGCGCTCGGCCGGGACCCAGTCTTGCAGCGCCATGTGACCGGCGCATGCGTTCGGGCGCTGTCCGGCCCGATCGGAAGTCACAAGAAAAAGGGCGCTTCGGATAACCGAAGCGCCCTCTTCCAAAACGCGTGCGACGACGCGCTTAGCGCTTCGAGAACTGGAAGCTGCGGCGGGCCTTGGCCTTGCCGTACTTCTTACGCTCGACGACGCGGCTGTCGCGGGTCAGGAAGCCGTGCGGCTTCAGGACCGGGCGCAGGGCCGGTTCGTAGTAGGTCAGGGCCTTGGACAGGCCGTGACGGATGGCGCCGGCTTGACCCGACAGGCCCGAACCTTCGACGGTGACGTCGACGTCGAACTGGCCGAGGCGCTCGGTCACTTGCAGCGGCTGAGCGATCATCATGCGCAGGACCGGACGAGCGAAGTAGACTTCCTGGTCGCGGCCGTTGACGGTGACCTTGCCGGTGCCCGGCTTGATCCAAACGCGCGCGATGGCGTTCTTGCGCTTGCCGGTCGCGTAGGCGCGGCCTTGGGCGTCGATCTTCGGCTCGGCCGGAGCGGCCGCTTGCGGGTTGCTGGACAGGCTGGCCAGCGCGTCAAAACCTTGAGCTTCGGACATGGCTTAGAGGCTCCGGGTGTTCTTGACGTTGCGCGCGGCGAAGTCGATGACTTCCGGGCTTTGCGCTTGGTGCGGGTGCTCGGCGCCGGCGTAGACCAGCAGGTGCGTCATCTGCTTGCGGGCCAGCGGGCTTTCCTTCGGCAGCATGCGCTCGACGGCCTTGTTCAGGACGCGTTCCGGGAACTGACCGCCCAGGACCTTGCGCGGGGTGGTTTCCTTGATGCCGCCCGGGTGACCGGTGTGGCGGTAGTAAACCTTGTCGTCCAGCTTCTTGCCGGTGAACTTCACCTTGTCGGCGTTGATCACGACGACGAAGTCGCCGCAGTCGACGTGCGGGGTGTAGTCGGGACGGTGCTTGCCGCGAAGACGCATGGCGATGAACGTCGCCAGACGACCGACAACGGCGTCCTTGGCGTCGACCACGATCCACTTCTTCTCGACCTCGGCGGGCTTCAGGGAAGCCGTGGTCTTTTGCATGGGATTGATCCGTAATTCCTGTGCGTCGGGAGCCGGAGAACCAGTTCCTTCCGCGTGAGGGGCGGCTGATACCCAAGGGTTCGCCGACTGTCAACAATGCGCGCGCAGGAAAGTTCGGAAACCCTTGCAGGACAAGGGCTTGAACGATGCGGTATCTAAATACCACATCAAGTCGCCCCATCCTTCGCGATCAAAGAGAAGGGCGGACGCCCGAAGACCGCCCGCCCCTTTCCTGGCTTGGGATGCGCGGCTACTTGCCGGCCTCGAAGCCGAAGGCGTGGCTCATCACCTGGAAAAGATAACTCTCCTCGACGACGCCCCTGACGAGGTAGGCACCCGGACCGTCGGCATAGACACCGACGTCCTCGCCCGCGTGAGCGGCGCTGGGAAGGTGCGCGACGGCCTGCTGGTGATAGTCGACCTCGTCGAGGTCTTCCTTGACCGGGTCGGCGCGCAGGTTGCTTCCCTCGACGCCGCCGGGGCCAGTGGCGAAGCTGAGCACGGTATAGGCCTTGCCGTCGCCGGCCACGACGGGTTCGCCTTCGTTGCCCGCCAGGCCCAGGATCGGGGCGTTGCGGGCGGCGTAGCCCGAGATCACCAAGCCATGGCTGTGGTCGGCGGTGACGATGACCAGGGTGTCCTTCAGGTCGACCTTGTCGAGCACGGCCTGAATGGCGTCGGAGAAGGCCGCCGTCTCGGTCAGGGTGCGCCTGGCGTTGTTGAGGTGGCTGCCCATGTCGATCTTGCCGCCCTCGACCAGCAGGAAGTAGCCCTTGGGGTTCTGCGACAGCACGTCGACGGCCTTGGTCGCCATCTGCGCCAAGGTCGGAACGCCCTGACCGCTCTGCGCGCGCTCGACCTCGTAGGGCAGGTGCTCGCCGGCGAAGAGGCCCAGCAGCGGACCGGTCTTGCCAGGGTCGACCGCCTTCAGCTGGTCGGCGGTCGACACGTAGGCCGCGCCCTTGGCCTTGGCCCATTCGGCGGTCAAGTCGCGGCCGTCGGCGCGCTTGCCGCCCTTGGCCTCGGGCAGGAAGCGCGAGCGGCCACCGCCCAGGGCGACGTCGAGGCGCACGCCGGCAGGGGCCTCGACCAGTTGGCGGGCGATGTCCTTGCAGCCGCCGGAAAGAGCCTCGGCCGGCATGTCGGCGTCGCCTTCCCAGTCGCGATAGGCGGTGTGGGCGTAGGTCCCGGCGGGCGTGGCATGGGTGATGCGGGTGTTGGTGACCGCGCCGGCCGACAGGCCATGGGCCTTGGCGATCTCGGCGATGGTCGTCACGCGCGTCGAGGCTTCGCTGGCGCAGCTCTCGGGCTTGGCCTCGCCCGTCAGGCCGATGACCTTGTTGCGCGTCTTCACGCCGGTGGTGATGGCGGTGATGCCGGCGGCGCTGTCAGTGACCTGGGTGTCGTGGCTGTAGGTCTTGGAAAGCGCGGTGAACGGCAGCTTCTCGAACGAGAGGACGTTGGATTCGCCATCCACGCCCTTCTGCTGGCCCTGCCAGATGCGGCCGGCCACGGCGGTGGAGATGCCCATGCCGTCGCCGAGGAACAGGATGACGTTCTTGGCTCGCCCGGTGTTGGGTTTGACGGCCATGGCCTTGGCCAGCGCCGTCTGGCCGGCCTTGTAGTAGGGGTCGGCGGCCTGGGCCGGCGAGGCGTCGGCGGCGTGGGCGAAGGCGGGCAGAAGGGCCAGGGCGCAGACGCCGGCCAGGAACGAGGAAGCACGGATCACGACAGGGTCTCCAGCAGGGACGTCGCGCGTGCTCTGCTGGAGTTTCGTGACAGTTCTTCGGGCGGGGCGGCGGAAACCGCCCGTTACGGCCGGCGAACCCGCCAGGCGAAGGCGGTGGCGGCGGCGAGCAGCACGGCCGCGCCGGCCTGGTGCAGCACGCCCAGGCTCAGCGGCACGGCGGCCATCAGGGTCCAGACCCCGAGCCCGGCCTGCACCGTCACCACGCCCAGCAGCACGTAGGCGGTGATCTTGGCCTCGTGCGGCAGGCGGCGGGCGCGGGCCGCGCCGGCGGCGATCACGATCGCGGCGGCGAACACGGCATAGGCCATCAGCCGGTGATGCAGCTGCACCGCGCCCTGGCTGTGGGCCACCGTGCCCCACAGGCCGTGGCCGGCATACTGGTCGGGCAGCAACGCGCCGTTCATCAGCGGCCAGTCGTTGTAGACCATGCCCGCATCGTTGCCGGCCACCAGCGCGCCCAGCAGACTCTGGAAGAACACCGCACCCAGAAAGGCCAGCGCCCAGCCGCGCCAGTCGCTGCGCTCCTCGACGCGCGGCGCGCCGTTCCAGGCGTCCAGCGCGGTCCAGATCAGCAGCACGAACAGCGCCAGCGCCAGGCCCAGATGGACCATCAGCCGCTCGGGCGCGACCGACACGCGCTCGGACAGGCCGCTGGACACCATCCACCAGCCGACCAGACCCTGCAGGCCGCCCAGCGCCAGCATCGCCCCGCAGCGCCAGATCAGGCGGCGCGGCAGCATTCGGCGCGCGAGGAAGAAGGCGAAAGGAACGGCGAAGGCGACGCCGACCACCCGACCCAGCAGCCGGTGCGCCCACTCCCACCAGAAGATGCCCTTGTAGGCCTCCAGCGTCATGTCGGGGTTCACCAGGTGGTACTGGGGGATCTGCTTGTAGAGCTCGAAATTGGCTCGCCAGGCTTCTTCCGACATCGGCGGCAGCGCGCCCATGATCGGCTTCCACTGGGTGATCGACAGTCCCGAGTCGGTCAGGCGCGTCGCGCCGCCGACGACCACCATGGCGAAGACCAGCACCGCCACGACGAACAGCCAGATGGCGACGGGGCCGGAACGGTCGGAACGCAGGAAGGAAGTCATGAAGCCGAAAAAACGCCTGTTCTGGGCCTAAATGGGGCGGCTAGACCCCTACTCCCGCCCCCTACTCCCGGCAAGGCGCCGCTGTCCATGCCCAGCGGGGCCTTAAGGGAACCATGACGCGGGCGGTTCGTCATGGCATGGTGCGCCGCTGCGGGGGCGCGGTGTTCCAGGGGGAAGTGCAATGAGCGGCGTGGGCGTGTTCAGCGCCGTTGTGATCGGCATCCTGGCCGGCTGGATCGCGGATCTGGCCCTGGCCCGTCGCCACAGCCTGTTCATCAAGCTGCTGATCGGCGTGATCGGCTCGTTCATCGGCGCCTTCATCGCCCAGCGCCTGCATCTGGCCATTCCCGGCTTCCTCGGCAGCCTGGCCGTCTCGGCGGTCGGCGCCACCCTGTTCCTGGCCGTGCTCGGCCTCTTCCGGAGATCCGCGTGAGCGCTCCCCTCATTCCGGCGCGCCTGCGCAAGCTGATCGGCTCGATCGGCGTGATCGCGATTCTGCTGGGCTGGATCTGGGCCTTCACCAGCCTGTACGACCACCTGCCCCTGAACCGCGCCGTGCACCTGATCTATTTCGTGGCGCTGGGCATGGGCTGGATCCTGCCGGTCATCCCGCTGATCACCTGGATGGGCAAGGCCGACAAACCGCTGGACGTCGGGCAGCGATAGCTCGGGGCCAGCGCCGATCCGGAAACGAAAAAGGCCGCCCCGAGGGGCGGCCTTTCCGTTTCTTCCGCGATGTTCTCTCCGGGGAGAGAATGGTCGGAGCGACAGGATTCGAACCTGCGACCCCTTGACCCCCAGTCAAGTGCGCTACCAGGCTGCGCCACGCTCCGACGCGGAAGGAGCGCCCTTATAGGCGCCGCTCTTCGCCTCGGCAATCGGAAATCTAGTGGTTTTCCACAGTCCTCAGGAACGGGTCAAAAGCCCGTCCAGACGGGCCTTGATGCTGGTGAGGTCATCCAGCGCCTCGGTCAGGCGACGACGCTGCTCGGGCGTGGGCGAGGCAAACTCGGCCGAATCGCCGAACGCATCGACGATCGGCGATTCGAGGAAGGCGGCGCCGTTCTGGCCAAGGCCCGCGGCGATGACGTGGGCCACGCCCTGCTCGCGGTGCAGCTTCTGGACGCCCTTGATGGTGTAGCCCTCGGCGTGCAGCAGGGCGCGCACGCCGTTCAGCACGGCGATGTCCTGCGGGCGATAGAAGCGCCGCCCGCCGGCCCGTTTCATCGGGCGGATGAACGAGAACTTCGTCTCCCAGAATCGCAGGACGTGCTGGGGAACGCCGAGTTCCTCGGCGGCCTCTGATATCGTGCGGAAGGCGTTAGGCCCCTTCGCCACCGCACGGCCCCCTTAGTCGTCCAGGGCGCTGTCGATGCGCGCCTTCATGACCTGGGAAGCCCTAAAGCCGATGACGCGGCGCGGCTCGATCTCGGCCGGCTCGCCCGTCTTGGGATTGCGCCCCATGCGGGCCCGCTTCTCGCGGACCTGGAAGACGCCAAACCCGGAAAGCTTGACCGTCTCACCCTTCTCGAGCGCCTCGGCCACGAGATCCAGGGTGCGCTCGACGAGACCGGCGCAGTCCTGACGAGTCAGGCCTACTTCCTCGTGGACAGCCTCGCAGAGGTCAGCCCGGGTCAAAGTCGAACCCTTCATAACGCCCCCTATACGCTTCACGCGCGGACTCAGCACAGTCCGCGCCAATCGGTCCGATCCTTGCGAAAACGGGCGCACGAAGCCCCGATCTCGCGCGACAAGACCTCGTCAACTTGAGACTGCATGCCGCGAATACCGCATGAAGTCAAAGGGTCAAGCCGGATACTTCATATGCTGAAGCAGGCCGTGCGCCAACCCAAGGTCAAGCTTGGTCCGTGACCATCAAAGGCGCAGGACGCAGGCGCCCCAGGTCAGGCCGCCCCCCATCGCCTCAAGCAGCAGCAGGTCGCCCGGCTTGATCCGGCCGTCCGCGACCCCGTGGGCGAAGGCCAGGGGAATCGAGGCGGCCGAGGTGTTGGCGTGCAGCGCCACCGTCGAGATCACCTTGTCCTCGTCGATGCCGCAGCGATTGGCCACGCCCTGCAGGATGCGCTGGTTGGCCTGGTGCGGGATGAACCAGTCGACTTCCGGCACGGTCACGCCCGCCTTCTCGGCGGCGGCGTGGATGGCCTCGGAAATATTGATCACCGCGTGCTTGAAGACCTGGTTGCCCAGCATCCGCAGCTTGCCGACCGTGCCGGTGGTCGACGGTCCGCCGTCGACATAAAGCAGGTCCTGCTTGGTTCCGTCGGCGCGCAGGGCGAAGCCCAGCATGCCGCGATCGGCCGTGGTCCCCTCGCCTTCGCCCGGCTCCAGCACCACCGCGCCGGCGCCGTCGCCGAACAGCACGCAGGTGCCGCGGTCGGTCCAGTCCATCAGCCGGGTCATGGCCTCGGCGCCGATCACCAGCGCGCACTTGGCGTTGCCGCGGGCGATGAAGCCGTCGGCCACCGACAGGGCGTAGACGAAGCCCGAGCACACGGCCTGGACGTCGAACGCGATGCCGACGCCCGCGCCCAGCTTGCGCTGCACGATGGCGGCCGTGGCCGGGAAGGTCAGGTCGGGCGTGGTGGTGGCCACGATGATCAGGTCGACGTCGGCGGCGGTCTTGCCGGCGCGTTCCAGCGCCTGCTTGGCGGCCTCGACGGCGAGATCGGACACGGCCTGGTCGTCGGCGGCCTTGTGGCGCTGACGGATGCCGGTGCGCTCGATGATCCATTCATCGGACGTGTCGACGATCTTCGACAGGTCTTCGTTGGTGACGATCTGCGGCGGCAGGTAGGCCCCGACGCCGGTCACCACGCTGCGGACTACGCTCACTCGGCGGCTCCCTGGGTTTCGGCGCCCTCGGCGCCGTCGTCCTTGGCCGCTTGGTCTTTTTCCGCGGTCAGACGCTTCAGATTACGATCGATCTCGGCGGTGAAATCGCTGCGAGCCAGGTCCACCGCCACGCGCACGGCCGAGGCGAAGCCGTTGGCGTCGGCGCCGCCGTGGCTCTTGACCACTATACCGTTGAGGCCGAGCAGCGGCCCGCCGTTCACCCGGCCCGGATCCAGGCGCTGCTTCATCTTCTTCAGCGAGCCCGAGGCGATCAGCGCGCCCAGCATGGCCAGCGGGCCGGCCGTCAGGGTCTGCTTGATCTCATTACCGAAGAACCGCGCCAGGCCCTCGGCCGTCTTCAGCGCGACATTGCCGGTGAAGCCGTCGGTGACCACGACATCCACGGTGCCGTAGGCGATGTCGGTGCCCTCGACGAAGCCCCGGTAGTCGAAGTCGAAGTGCGGGCTGTCCTGCAGGATGCGGTGCGCCTCGCGCACTTCCTCATGGCCCTTCTGCTCTTCGGAGCCGACGTTCAGAAGGCCGACGGTCGGGCGGGTCGAGCCATGCACCGCGTGGTGGAAGGCCGCGCCCATGATCGCGAACTCGACCAGTTGGTCGGCGTCGCTCTCGACATTGGCGCCGACGTCCAGCACCGCCGAGATCCCCTTCATGGTCGGCCACGAGGCGACGATGGCGGGGCGCTCCAGGTCGGCGCTCATGCGCAGGATCAGCTTGGAGATCGCCATCAGCGCGCCGGTGTTGCCGGCCGAGACGCAGGCGGCGGCCTCACCCGCGCGGATCGCCTCGACGGCGTTCCACAGGCTGGAGCCCTTGCCCCGGCGCATGGCCTGGGCGGGCTTTTCGTCCATGGCGATGGACTTGTCGGTGTGAACGACGGCGCACACCGCCCGCGCGGCCGGCGCGCGCGCCAGCTCGGCGTTCAGCGCGACCTCGTCGCCATGCACCAGGAAGCGCACGTCGGGCAGGCTCTTGGCCGCGATCTCCAGCGCCGGCACGACCACGGACGGACCGTGATCTCCGCCCATGGCGTCGATCGAGATGACTACTGGCTTGGGCACGAGGCGCTATCGACTCCTTAGACGGTCGCGACGCGGCCGATGATTCCCCGGCGTGATATCACGCCGGAAGGCGTATGGGCCAACTCAGCCCTCGTCGCCCTTCGTTTTCAGCCCCTTCAAGGCCGCGAACGGAGAAAGCTCAACAGGCTCGGGCGGTTGCACGAAAACGGCGCCCGGCTTGCGGGGGAACGGGTCCAGCTCCAGCGCCAGGTGTTCTATGACGTAGCCGGAGACGTCGATCGTCTCGCCTTCCAGCACGTCGGGCGGATCGTCGCCGTCGGGATCCAGGCCCAGCTCGCCGCCCTCGTCCTGCGGGGCGTGCTCGCTGTCGGCCGGCAGGACCCGCAGGCTGAAGCGGGCGTCGATGGGCGTCTCGAAATCCTCGCTGGTGACGCCGCAGGTCTGCACGACGCGGGCGCGCAGCACGCCAGAGACCTCCGCGCCGTCCATCCACGAGCGCAGATAGACGTCGGCCTTGAGATCATGCAGCGAAACGAGGCCCAGCTGCTTGGCGATGGCCTTCAGCACGGTTTCGTCGGGGGCCAGCTTCAGGTCCACCCCGCCGCGGTCGACGCGAGCCAGGGTGACGGTGCTGGGCCAGGGATCGCTCAGACGTTCGGCCATTGCACCTCTCCATTCAACAGCGCGTCCAGCGACTGGCCCGCCAGAGCTTCACGCGCGGACCGCACATAGGCGCTAACGGCCGCTACGTCACCCTCGCCGCGCTCCTCGAAGATGGTCCGGGCGAGCGCCAAGTCGAGTTCGGAGGGATCGGGCAAGGCCGCGAACGCCTCGTCATAGGTCTTCAGGCGGCCGTAGAAGGCGCCCGCCAGCTTCTTCATCTTCTTGCCGACGGCCGTGTCGGACACCCCGATCTGGCGGAAGGCGTCGTCCAGGCCCCGCACGTAGGAATCAAAGACCGACTGCGAGGTCTCCTGCGCCGCGTCGCCCTGCCCTTTCAGGCGCTCGATCACCAGCACCACGTGCAGGGTGAAGAGCTCGAACCGCCCCTCCATCGAGTCGCGAACGCCCAGTTCGGCGTAGAATCGCGCGGATCGGGCCTGGGCGACCGCCGAGGCATAGAGTTTTTCCCCCGCCAGCTTCGCGGGCCTGGGCTTAAGTAGCCGTTCCAGAAACATTCCACGCCTCTATTTCGCCGCGAGCCGCCTCTAGATGGCCTGAGCATCCACGCGGGCCATTGAACTAAGCCCGCGCGGGCGATAGGTCAAAGTCCAGCCTTCTTCCGGTTCCGGAGCCTCAATGTCTCGCCCCGCCGTTTTCGCCGCCGCCGTCATCGGCCTCGCCGCCGTCGCCGGAGGCTGCACGCCGCTGACGAGCTATTCCGGCTTCCAGGCCATCGAGGCCAAGCCGGTCGACATGAAGGTCGGCGAGGACAGCAAGTCCACTGTCCGTGAAAAGCTGGGCTCGCCGTCGGCGGTGTCCACCTTCGACAACAACGCCTGGTACTACATCTCGCAGACCACCGACCGCGTGGCCTTCTACAAGCCCCGCGTGATCAAGCGCGACGTGGTGGCCATCAAGTTCGACGCCGCCGACGAAAAGGTCGCCTCGGTCGACACCTTCACCCTGAAGGACGGCAAGGTCATCGCCTACAACGGCCGCGAGACCCCGACCCGCGGTCGCGAAATGACCGTGCTGGAGCAGCTGCTCGGCACCGTCGGTCGCGGCGGCATGCTGCCCCAGGACGACGAAGGCGTGCCCGGCACCCGTCCCGGCGATCGTCGCTAGGCTGGGCGCCAAGTCGGTTAACCGACACTTCAACCTTACCGAAGCTTGACTATAAGCGTGTGATTTCCTGCGGCTTTTTGTCGCCGTATCAACGTTTCCTCAAGCACGTCCGTCACAACCTTTCCGTCTGGTCGACGCTTGGGCCCCAACCCTGGCGTCGATTGCTCTGGGGGAGAAGGTCGTGAGCGCGGTAGACCTGCGGGCGTTGACGATGCTCATCGTCGACGACAACGCCAACATGCGCGGCATCCTGGCCGCGATCCTGAAGTCAGCGGGGGTGCGGCGCATCCTCGAGGCCGGCGACGGCGTCGAGGGGCTGAAGCTGTTTTCCGAACGCGAGATCGACATCGTGTTCACCGACCTGATGATGCAGCCGGTGGACGGCCTGTCGTTCGTGCACTGGATCCGCAACTCGCAGGCCAGCCCGAACMCGTACGCGCCGATCATCATGATGACCGGCCACGCCACCCGCCGCACGCTCGACGAGGCCCGAATGGCCGGGGTGACCGAGTTCCTGGCCAAGCCGCTGACGGCGCGCGGGGTGATGCACCGCATCAACGAGGTCATCAACAACCCGCGCGACTTCGTCCGCACCGAGGCCTATTTCGGCCCCTGCCGCCGCCGGCGCATCGATCACGACTTCGTCGGCGACGAGCGACGCGGCGCCCAGCCCGCCCCGACGGCGCTTGGCGGCCAGTCGGAAGCCGCCTACGACTTCGATCCGGAAGAGGTCTACTGAAGGGGCGAGCTGCTTGCTGATCCTGCCCGCCCTGCCCCCGATCAGCTGGCTGGAGATGCGCCGTCTCCAGCGCTGGTCGCGCAGGGGCGGAACCGTGGATCACAAGGTGCTCGAAGCACTGGCCGCGATCGCGCCCGATCCGAGCTTCGAGCGGGTGAGCGACTGGCGATGGGTCGCCCCTTCCGTAGGCGGCATCCGGCCGATGGTCGAGGTCAAGGCCTTCAAGGGCGCGACCCGCTCGGCCGCCTGGGGCGTCGCGATCGACTTCGTACCGGTCATGGGCGACGCCAAGCTCTCCTGGAAACGCTCGGCCGAGAAGGCCAGGCTGGACCTGCATCTCGGGCCGCGGCCCAGCACGGGCACGCCCCTGCCCGACTGGTGCACCTTCCGGGACTGGGACGGGCCGGGCCGCGCGACCAGGATCGCCCGCAAGGTCCGCAAGCTGGCCGCCGAGGAACTCGCGCCCGTCACCTCGATCGAGGCGATCGTGGCCATCTTCGAGACGCGCGGGCCGCCCATCGGGTCGCCGCCGCGCTCGGGCTACACCCAGAGGGACCTGGCCTGGGGGCTGTGCCTCGACGCGCTCGGTCGCGAAGCCGAGGCCTCCACGCTGCTGGCGCGCTTCTGCCAGCTGGTCGAGCTGGATCCGGGCGACAGGATCCTGGCCAAGGCCAGGGAGCTGGCGCGCGCGTACGGCGCGGCGGGAAAAGAAAACGCCCCGGAGCCGGAGCCCCGAGGCGCTTGAGATCAAGGCCGAGACGGCCGGATCAGCCGTGGGCCAGCACYGCCAGAAGCAGCAGGGCCACGATGTTGGTGATCTTGATCATCGGGTTCACGGCGGGACCCGAGGTGTCCTTGTAGGGGTCGCCGACGGTGTCGCCGGTGACGGCGGCCTTGTGGGTGTCGCCGCCCTTCTTGTGCAGGACGCCGTCCTTGTCGGTGAAGCCTTCCTCGATCACCTTCTTGGCGTTGTCCCAGGCGCCGCCGCCGCTGGTCATCGAGATGGCGACGAACAGGCCGGTGACGATCACCCCCATCAGCATGGCGCCGAGGCAGGCGAAGGCGTCGACCTTGCCGGCGATGGCGTTGATGACGAAGAACAGCACCACCGGCGACACCACCGGCAGCAGGGACGGCACGATCATCTCGCGAATGGCCGCCTTGGTCAGGATGTCGACCGCCTTGCCGTATTCGGGCTTGGTCTCGTAGGTCATGATGCCGGGATTGTCGCGGAACTGGCGACGCACCTCGGCCACCACCGACTCGGCCGCACGGCCGACGGCGGTCATGGACAGGCCGCCGAACAGGAACGGCAGCAGGCCGCCGAACAGCAGGCCGACCACGACATAGGGGTTGGACAGGTCGAAGCTGACCGCTCCCATGCCGTCGAAGAAGCTGCCGGGCGCGGCGTTCTCGGAGAAGAACTTCAGGTCCTCGGTATAGGCCGCGAACAGCACCAGGGCGCCCAGGCCCGCCGAACCGATGGCGTAACCCTTGGTGACGGCCTTGGTGGTGTTGCCGACCGCGTCCAGGGCGTCGGTGGTGACGCGGACTTCCGGCGGCAGGCCGGCCATCTCGGCGATGCCGCCGGCGTTGTCGGTGACGGGACCGAAGGCGTCCAGGGCGACGATGAAGCCGGCCAGCGACAGCATGGTGGTGGTGGCGATGGCGATGCCGAACAGGCCCGCCAGGTTATAGGTCACCACGATGCCGACGATGATCGTCAGCGCCGGCAGGGCCGTGGACTCCAGCGACATGGCCAGACCCTGGATGACATTGGTGCCGTGGCCCGACACGCTGGCCTGGGCCACCGACTTCACCGGCCGGAAGCCCGTGCCGGTGTAGTACTCGGTGATCACCACGATCAGCGCCGTGACCACCAGGCCCGCCAGGCCGCAGTAGAACAGGTTGTTGGCGGTGAACAGGCGGCCGTCGAGCTCGATGGCGTCCGGCACCAGCTGATGGATCACCCACCAGACGGCCGGCACCGACAGCACGCCGGTGACGATCAGGCCCTGATAGAGCGCGCCCATGATGCTGTTGTTCTTGCCCAGCCGGACGAAGAAGGCGCCGATGATCGAGGTGGCGATGCAGACGGCGCAGATCGCCAGCGGCAGCAGCATCATCGAGCCGACGACTTCGGTGCCGGTGAAGAAGATCGCCGCCAGCACCATGGTGGCCACCGTGGTCACCGCGTAGGTCTCGAACAGGTCGGCGGCCATGCCGGCGCAGTCGCCGACGTTGTCGCCCACGTTGTCGGCGATGGTCGCAGCGTTGCGGGGGTCGTCCTCGGGGATGCCCGCCTCGACCTTGCCGACGAGATCGCCGCCCACGTCGGCGCCCTTGGTGAAGATGCCGCCGCCCAGACGGGCGAAGATCGAGATCAAGGACGCGCCGAAGCCCAGGGCCACCAGCGAGTCGATGACCACCCGATCGGTGCTCTCATGGCCCGCGCCGAGCAGCAGGGCGTAGTAGCCGGCCACGCCCAGCAGGGCGAAGCCCGCCACCAGCATGCCGGTGACCGCGCCCGAGGTGAAGGCCATCGACAGGCCCTTGCCCAGCCCTTCGGACGAGGCCTGGGCGGTGCGGACGTTGGCGCGGACCGAGATCAGCATGCCGGCGAAGCCCGCCAGGCCCGACAGGATCGCGCCCAGCGCGAAGCCGACCGGCTGCTCCCAGCCCTTGAAGAAGAACGCCAGGACGGCGACGACCACGACGCCGACGATGGCGATGGTGGTGTACTGACGGTTCAGATAGGCCTGGGCGCCTTCCTGGATCGCCGCGGCGATCTCCTGCATCTTCGCATCGCCCGGCGAGGCCTTCAAAAGCCTGGCGGTCTGAACCGCGCCATACAGCACCGCCAGAAGCCCGGCGCCGATGGCTACGTAAAGCCAAGAACTCATGGGTGTTGTGCCCCTTCGTGTTTCAAATCACGAGGGGTCGCGGTTCCCGGCCATGGAGGATCGACGAGCGCCCCAGGCCAGGAGCGGCGGGCGGGCCTTAGGGCCTCATTCCCCCTCGAAGCTCCCTGATCTGGCCCCGACATCGGCGCCAGGGGGAAACACTGACATCCACAAGCCTAGCGCGCAACCGCTTGCGAGAACGGCGTTCGCAAAGCCTCAGGGAATGATCGGCGCCGAATCGACGGGCGGCGGCGCCGGCTTGGCGGCCACCTTGGGCGCGGGCTTCGGCGGCGGCACGAAGTTGCGCGGCGTCTGCTTGCCGACGGTCACCGCGGCGACCTTGCCCTTGCCGACCAGGGCGATCGCCTCGCGCATGACGATGGCCTTCACCTTGCCCTCGTCGAGCAGCACGTAGCTGCCGGGCTTGTTGAGCGGCTGCTTGTGGGCCGCACGCACCAGAGCGTCGCGCAGCAGCGGCTCCTTGCCGGCGAAGGCGGTCACGTCCCCGGCCGGCGGCAGGGTCAGCGACAGCTCGACGAAGATGTAGTTGATCAGGCGTCCCTCGGCGACGATCGGCAGGGCCATCGAGCCCAGCTTGATCACCGGATCTTCCTTTTCCTTCTCGCCCTCGTCGCCTTCCTTCTTCTTCTCCTTGCCGGAGGCGAAGGCGGGCGCGGCGCACAGCGCCAGCGGCGCGGCGAACGCCAGGACGGCGCGGCGGGACAGGGCGGAACGGGTCATGCCCGAGCCATTAACCGAGAAGCCTTGAGGTTTCGCTACCGGGCAAAGCCCCCAGACCCAGGCGCGGCTTATCGAGCCTCTCGATCTGGGAAATGAAAACTATCAATTCGCCTTGCCGACGGGACTGCCCGAGTTTGGGCGCCTTCGGAGCCCTTCATGACACCCCGTTTCAACGGCGGCCCACCGCCCGCCCGTTTCCCCGCGCCGCTCGTCCGGCGTCCGCGTCGTACGGCGCTCGCCCGCGCGTCCAGGACCGGCGCATGATCCTGCCAACCCTGCGGCAGTTGCAGTACCTGGTCAGCCTTCACGAGCACATGCACTTCAGCCGCGCGGCAGAGGCCTGCCACGTGACCCAGTCCACGCTGTCGGCCGGACTGAAGGAGCTGGAGGCCATCCTCGGCGCCCGGCTGGTCGAGCGCACCCGGCGCGTGACGATCTTCACCCCGCTGGGCGTGCGCGCCGCGGCCAGGGCCAAGGACATGCTGCGCCAGGCGCGCGACATCACCGACCTGGCCCGCGTCGCCGCGACGCCGCTGAGCGGGACGCTGCGGCTGTCGGTCATTCCCACCATCGCCCCCTTCCTGCTGCCGCGCCTGCTGCCGGCGCTGAAGGCGGCCTGTCCCGACCTGCGGGTGGTGCTGCACGAGGAGATGAGCCACTGGGCGTGCGAGGGGCTGGCGCGCGGAGCCCGCGACTGCCTGGTCCTGGCCCTGCCCTTTCCGTGCGACGGGCTCGACCACGTGGCGCTGTTCGAGGACGAGATCCTGGTGGCGCTGCACGCCGACGACCCGCTGGCCGCGCAGCCGGCGATCGCCCCCGGCGACCTGCCGGCCGATCGCCTTCTGCTGCTGGATGACGGCCACTGCCTGCGCGACCACGTCCTGGGCGCATGCGAGCGCCGCGACCTCGAGCGCGGCCCCGGGCGCGGCGCGGCGGTCCATACCCTGGTGCAACTGGTCGGCGCGGGGATGGGCGTCAGCCTGATCCCGGCCATGGCGGTCGAGGCCGACGTCGCGGCCGGAACGCCGATCGTCACCCGCTCGCTCGATACGCCCAAGGCCCACCGCACGATCGCCCTGGCCTGGCGCCGCAACACCCCCAGGGCCGAGGAATTCGCCCTGCTGGCCCAGCATATCCGCCAGAGCCTGGCCGGCGCTGCTCAGGAAGCGCCGGCGCGGGTTTCGGCCTGATCGGCGCAGTCGATCAGGCGGCGCAATTCTATTCGTTTCTGTCGGCTCGGCCGGCTCCCTACTGAAGAGGACGCATCGCAAGAGACAAGCTGATCAGGAGACCCGATGACGTCCCGCGCTTCCACCGCCATCCTCGCCGCCTTGGCCTTGGCCGCCGCCGGCCAGGCCGCCGCCCAGACCCCCAGGCAGACGCAGGACAGCGGCGCCCCGGTGGGCGACAACCAGAACTCCAAGGCCGCCGGCGAATGGGGCGGGGTGATGCTGGAGGACTTCCACCTTATCGAGAAGCTGGCCCGCTTCGACCGCGAACGCATTCCCGAACGCGTGGTGCACGCCCGCGGCACGGGCGCGGAGGGCGAGTTCGTCTCCAACGGCGAACTCGACAAGTTCACCAAGGCCGCCCTATTCAAGGCTGGCGTGAAGACCCCGGTGTTCGTGCGCTTCTCGACCGTGATCCACCCGCTGGGCTCGCCGGAGTACCTGCGCGACCCGCACGGCTTCGCCACGAAGTTCTATTCGACCGAAGGCAACTGGGACCTGGTGGGCAACAACCTGCCGGTGTTCTTCATCCGCGACGCGATGAAGTTCCCCGACATGGTGCACTCGCTGAAGCCCTCGCCGGTGACCAACAAGCAGGACCCGACGCGGCTGTTCGACTTCTTCAGCCACCACCCCGAAAGCACCCACATGATCACCCAGCTCTTCACGGACCTGGGCACGCCGCAGAGCTATCGGACCATGGACGGCAACGGCGTGCACGCGCTGAAGCTGGTCGACGAGGACGGCAAGGTGGTGTTCGCCAAGTTCCACTGGAAGAGCTTGCAGGGGATCAAGAACTACACTCCGGACGAGGCCCAGAAGGCCGGCTTCAACTACCTGACCGACGACCTCTACGCGACGATCGGCAAGGGCCAGGCGGCCAAGTGGGACCTCTACGTCAAGATCCTGCGGCCCGAGGACATCGCCAAGCTGGGCTACAATCCCTTCGACGCCACCAAGGACTGGTACGACATGCCGGAGATCAAGGTCGGCACGATGACCTTGAACAAGATGCCGGAGAACTTCTTCCAGTCGACCGAGATGAGCGCATTCTCGCCGGGCGTCATGGTTCCGGGCATCGAGCCCTCGCCCGACCGCCTGCTGCAGGGCCGCCTGTTCAGCTACGCCGACACCCAGCGTCACCGCCTGGGTCCGAACTACCAGCAGCTGGCCGTCAACGCGCCCAAGGTCGCGGTCGCCAACGGCGCCCAGGACGGGGCGATGAACACCGTGCCGCGGGTCGGCGACGTCAACTACCAGCCCTCGCGCCGCACCGACGCGGGCGCCTACGCCGATACGGCCGCCTACAAGCTGAGCCCCTACGAGGTCTCGGCCACGATCCAGCAGAAGGCGATCTCAAAGCAGGAGCCGTTCGTCCAGGCGGGCCTGTTCTGGAAACGCCTGCCGGAAGACCAGAAGGCGGCCCTGATCCGCAACCTGTCGGGCGACCTCAACGGCGTCACCGCGCCCGAGATCAAGGAGATCATGGTCAGCCACTTCTACGCGGCCGATCCCGAATACGGGACCCGGCTGGCGGCGGCGACCAAGGTCGATCTGGCGGCCGTGAAGGTCCGCGCGGCCAAGGCTCTCGAAGCCGTCAAGCTGGCCGCCAACTAGCCCTCCTCGCCTCTCTCGCGCGGGCCTGCTCCAGCGGGCCCGCGCTTTTCTTGTTCCAGAAAGCCCCCATGCTGATCACCCTGTTCGCGCTGGCCCTGCAGAGCGCCGCGCCCGCCCCCGCCCCCGATCCGCGCGCCAGCTTCTTCGCCGCCGCCCGCGAGGGCCGGGCCGACCTCGTCGCCGCCCTGCTCGACGCCGGCGCGCCGGTCGACGCCCGCGACGACCGCGGCTACACCGCCCTGACGCTGGCCGCCTACAACGGCAGGACCGATCTGGTCGCTCTGCTGATCGCCCGCGGCGCCGACGCCTGCGCCATGGACCCTCGCGGCAACACCGCCCTGATGGGCGCGGCCTTCAAGGGCGACGACGCCATGGCGCGCCTGCTGCTGGACAAGGCCCCCTGCCCGGTCGACCAGGTCAACGCCCAGGGCCAGACGGCGCTGATGATGGCCAGCCTGTTCGGCCGCGAGGCCCAGGTTCGGATGCTGGTGGCCAAGGGCGCCGCGACGGGCCTCAAGGACGCGTCCGGAAACACCGCCCTCAGCCTGGCCGAGCGCCAGGGCGCGACGGGCGTCGTGGCGGCGCTGGGCGGCCGCTAACGTCGCAGGCCGTCTTCCAGCCATCCCCAAGTCCGTCATTCCCCGCGACGGCGGGGATCCAAGCTGACTTTCAGGATGAGGCGCGGCCTTGGACTAGCGCAGGCTCGGCTTGGATCCCCGCATTCACGGGGATACACGGAGAAAGAGGCTAAGGCCCAAGGTCCGCCTTAGCCGTGCAGCCAGCCTAGCCGCTGAGGCGTGATGTCCTTGCCCTTGAAGAGGGCCGCAACGCCTTCGCCCTCGACGAACTCGCCGATGTCGCGCACCGGCAGGCCGGCGGCGAAGGCGGCGGCCTGGAAGGCGGCGACGTCGGCGGCCGGAACGGCGCAGACGACCTCGTAATCGTCGCCGCCCGAAGCCAGCGACATGCGCGCCTCGCCACGCTCGGGCTGGGCTTCCAACCACTTGCGTGCGCCCGTCGACAACGGCAGGCGGTCGAGGTCGACCTTCACCTGCAGGCCGCTGGCCTTGGCGATGTGGCCCGCATCGGCCAGCAGGCCGTCGGAGACGTCGGCGGCGGCGTGGGCGAACTGGCGCAGAGCTTCGCGAAGGGCGAGACGCGGCGCGGGCGTGCGGTAGCGGCGAACCAGGCCGCCGTCGGGATCCTCGACCTCGCCCCAGTGGGCCAGCAGGCCAAGCCAGCCATCGCCGATGCTGCCCGAAACCATCAGGCGGTCCCCCGCCTTGGCGCCGCGACGCAGGACGGCCGCGCCTTGCGGAACCCAGCCCAGCAGGGTCGCCGAAACGACCATCGCGCCCGAGGTGGTGACGGTGTCGCCGCCCAGCAGATTGACGCCGAAGGTCTGGCCGTCCTCCGCCAGGCCGCGGGCGAAGGTCTCGCGATCCTCGACCGTCGTGCCCGAAGGCCAGCCGACGGCCAGGAAATAGCCGTAGGGCTCCGCGCCCTTGGCGGCGAGGTCGGAAAGATTGGTGCGCAGCAGCCGGCGGGCGACGATGTCGAGATCCTCGCCGGCCAGGAAATGCACGCCCGCGACCATGGCGTCCTTGGTGATCACCAGGTCATAGCCCGGACGCGAGGGCAGCACCGCCGCGTCGTCCAACAGGTCGAGCGCGGCCGGATCGCCGTTGGTCAGCGGGCGAAGGTGCGTCGCGATCAGCTCGAACTCGTCCGGCCCCGACGGCGCGGCCGCCGGAGGGACGTCGTCGAACCACGACTCGTCGTCCTCCGCCGCCGGCGCTGCGGCCGGGGCGGGATCGTCGAACCAGTCGTCGTCAGACTCGGGCGTCACGCGCGATGGCGTCCAGGGCGCCGTTGATGAAGCCGGCTTCCGGCCCCTCGAAGAACGACTTGGCGATCTCGACGTACTCGTCGATCACCACCTCGGTCGGAACGTCCGGGCGGTTCATCAGCTCGTAGGCGCCGGCGCGCAGCACGGCGCGGGCGGTGGCGTCCAGGCGCTCCAGCTTCCAGCCCGAGGCCAGGCGGCGCACGATGGCCGGGTCGATGATCGCCTGCTTGGACACGACGCCCTTCACCAGGTCGGCGAAAAAGGTCTCGTCGGCCTGGGCCAGCTGGGCGCCTTCGGTGTCCTCGACGGCGCGGTCGAAGCGGTGCTCAGAGAACTCGCGCACGACGGCGTCGACGCCGGCGCCGGAGACTTCCATCTGGTAGAGGGCCTGAACAGCCGCCAGACGCGAAACGGAACGGGGCTGGATGCGCTTGCTCATCGCGCTTGTCCCGACAGCTGACGCTTCAATCCAACGATCTCCAGGCATTCCCGAGCGGCTTGGCCACCGCGGTCGCCCTGCGAGAGGCGCGCGCGATTCCAGGCCTGATCCTCGTCATCAACCGTCAACACGCCGTAACCAATGGCCAACCTTTTTCCGACCGCGAGGTCCTGAAGGCCGCGAGCGGTCTCGTTGCTGACGATCTCGAAGTGGTAGGTTTCGCCGCGGATCACCGCGCCCAGCGCGATATAGCCGTCGAAGCGGACGCCCGACGGGCCCTTGCCGGCCTCCTCGGCGATGGCGATGGCGGCCGGGATCTGCAGGGCGTCGGAGACGGTGACGACCTCGTACTCGGCGCCCTGCGCCTCGATCGCCTGCACGGCGCCGGCCAGCAGAGCGTCGGAAAGGCCCGAATAACGGCGCCCCTCGACGATCAGCAGACGAATCTTGTCTTCCACCATATGCCTCTGAACTCCTGGGCGGACGGGAGGCCTCGATGGGCCGTCACACGCCGACCCGAAAAATCGAATCGTAGAATGCGCCTATAGCTCGTCTTCGGCGACGTCGCTCAAGCCTTCTTCGCCCAAAAACTTCGCGAAATCACTGGTCTCCCGGAAATCGCGATAAACCGAGGCGTAGCGGACATAGGCCACGTCATCGAGCGACTTGAGAGCCTTCATCACCATTTCGCCCACGACCGACGACTGAAGCTCGGTCTCGCCCTGGCTTTCCAGCTGGCGGACGATGCCGTTGACCATCCGCTCGACCCGCTCGCCCTCGATCGGACGCTTGCGGGTGGCCAGCGAGATCGAGCGCATCAGCTTGTCGCGGTCGAACGGCGAGCGACGTCCCGAGCGCTTGACGATGATCAGTTCGCGCAGCTGGACGCGCTCGAAGGTCGTGAACCGGCCGCCGCACTCCGGGCAGAGGCGACGACGGCGGATGGCCGCGCCGTCTTCCGACGGGCGGCTGTCCTTAACCTGGCTTTCGGCGTGGCCGCAGAATGGGCAGCGCATGATCTTGGGCCCTCCCCTGCGGCCTTAGGCCATTAGTTGTAGATCGGGAACCGGGCCGTCAAGGCCAGGACTTCCTCGCGCACCTTGGCCTCGACCGCGGCGTTGCCTTCCGGACCGTTGGCGGCCAGGCCGTTGACGACCTCGCCGATCAGCTCGCCCACGCGGGTGAACTCGGCGGCCTYGAAGCCGCGGGTGGTGCCGGCCGGCGTGCCCAGGCGGATGCCCGAGGTGATCGTGAACGGCGCGGTGTCGAACGGCACGCCGTTCTTGTTGCAGGTCATGTGGGCGCGCTCGAGGCTGTGCTCGGCGTCACGGCCGGTCACGCCCTTGGGACGCAGGTCGACCAGCATCAGGTGGCTGTCGGTGCCGCCCGAGACGATGTTGACGCCCGACTTCTGCAGCGCTTCGGCCAAGGCCTTGGCGTTGTCGAGGATCTGCTGGGCGTAATCCTTGAACGACGGCTGCAGCGCCTCGCCGAAGGCCACGGCCTTGGCTGCGATGACGTGCTCCAGCGGACCGCCCTGCAGGCCGGGGAACACGGCCGAGTTGACCTTCTTGATGATGGCTTCGTCGTTGGTCAGCACCATGCCGCCGCGCGGACCGCGCAGGGTCTTGTGGGTGGTGGTGGTGACGACATGGGCGTGCGGAACCGGATTGGGGAACACGCCGCCGGCCACCAGGCCCGCGAAGTGGGCCATGTCGACCATCAGGTAGGCGCCGACGCTGTCGGCGATCTCGCGGAAGCGGGCGAAGTCGATCTGGCGGCTGTAGGCGCTGCCGCCGGCGATGATCAGCTTGGGCTTCTCGCGCTGGGCCACCTCGGCGACGTTGTCGTAGTCGATCAGTTGGTCCTGCTGGCGCACGGTGTAGGACACCGGCTTGAACCACTTGCCCGACTGGTTGGCGGGCGAGCCGTGGGTCAGGTGGCCGCCGGCGGCCAGGTCCATGCCCATGAAGGTGTCGCCCGGCTGCAGCAGCGACATGAACACCGACTGGTTGGCCTGCGAGCCCGAGTGCGGCTGGACGTTGGCGAAGGCCGCGCCGAACAGCTGCTTGGCGCGGTCGATGGCGATGGTCTCGATCTCGTCGACCCATTCGCAGCCGCCGTAGTAGCGCTTGCCCGGATAGCCCTCGGCGTACTTGTTGGTCAGGATCGAGCCCTGGGCCTCCAGCACCGCCTTCGAGACGATGTTCTCCGAGGCGATCAGCTCGATCTGGTTCTGCTGACGACCCAGCTCCCGACCAATGCGATCGAAGATGTCGCGGTCGGCGGTCGCGAGATCGGCGCCGAAGAACTTGGTCAGGTCGGTGGAGGTCGTCATCGGCAGCTCCTTGGGGCGGGCGGCTGGGCTTTGGGCGGCGCGCTCCCGACAGCGGGAGTCGACGGCGCTCTCTTTAGCGTCCTTCGCGGCGCGATCAATGACGGAACCGCGACGGTAACCATGCGTTGGTCACGAACCTCGGCGGGGTGTTGCCGCCGCGCCGAGCGTTTTTGAGTGCAAACGAACAGAACGGGCGGGATGCGTATGGCGGTTTCACACGGCGAAACGGGGTCGGACGCTTCGGACGACACCGACCTGCTGGCGCTGAGCGCGAGCATCGTCGCGGCCTATGTCGGACAGAACAAGATTTCCCAGACCGCGGTCCCCGATCTGATCCGCACCGTGCACGGCGCCCTGCTGGGCCTGAACGGCGAACCGGCCCCGGCCAAGACCGTCGAGAAGCAGAAGCCCGCCGTCCCCGTCTCCCGCTCGGTGCAGCACGACTACATCGTCTGTCTGGAAGACGGCAAGAAGCTGAAGATGCTCAAGCGCTACCTGCGCTCGCACTACGACATGAGCCCCGAGGACTATCGCCGCAAATGGGGCCTGCCGTCGGACTATCCGATGGTCGCCCCGGCCTATGCCGCGCGCCGCTCGGACTTCGCCAAGCAGATCGGCCTGGGCAAGGGCGTGCGGCGGCGGGCCTAGTCGCCCGCCGCGCCGTCCTCAGGCGAGGACCGGAACGCCCTGCTGCCCCGGCAGCTGAATGAACGGGGTGTTGAACCGATCGTAATCGTAGGTGCGGCTGAACATCGGCGGCGAGATCGACAGGAAGTAGTCGACGATGGCGTCCGTCAGCGAACCCAGCGTCTCATGGCCGTACTCGACGAAATCGAGGGTCATGATGTTGGGCCGCAGGACGGGCGCCGGCGCCCCCGACAGCACCGACGGATCGACCTGCCTAGGCACGCCCATCTTCACCCAGTTCATGAACATCGCGATGTTGCGGCCGTTGTTGCGATAGGCGTTGTCGCGCCCGCGGTCGTCGAGTTCGCCGTGCAGCACCTGCATCTGCGCCTGGGTGACGAAGAACGCCGGCGAGCGCGACGCCCAGTCGACCAGATTGGCCTCGTGATAAGGCTGCCAGGTCCCGGCGAACGAGGCCTGGTCGTCGTCGCCGCCGCTCGCGCCGATATCGTCCTCCCACCAGGGATCGAGCAGGCTCACATACCCCACCGAGCGCTGTTCCTGGGCGACGCGGTAGGGCCACAGACCATACCAGCTGGCGTCGTAGGGCGCCGCGGCGCCGAGGTCGTCGCCGTAGAACACGATCACCCGCCCGGCGCCGTTGCGGATGTTGTTGAGGGTCAGGTTCTCGACAGGGCCCTGCGGGATCAGCGAGAAGTAGGCCGCGATCAGCTGGCGAAAATCGTCGTGCTCCTCCGCGTCGAACAGCGAGAAGGTCTGGAATTTGAGGATGATCACTTCGTTCGGGTTGTGCGCCAGGAAGTCCCGGATGTCGTTGAAGATCGACCCGTCGCCCGGATTGACCGCGAACTTCGTCGTCTGGCCGTAGTTCACCAGCACGTTGTCCGACCCGAGGGTGTGCTGAACGTAGAACTTGCCGCCATAGGCGCGCGGGCGCAGGTCGAAGAAGCGGACCCCCAGGCCCAACTGCTCCAGGATCGTCGCGTCCTGGGCCATCGCCCCCTTGCCCATGCCGTAGGTGCCGGAGTCGTGCGTGCCGGCCATCGGCAGCTGGTGAAGCGGCACCTCGCCGAATTCGTTGCGGCTGCTGATCGTGCCGAAGTGGTCGTGCAGGTCGCCCATCCAGCGGCTGTGATTGCGCAGGCGCGCCGACGCATGCAGCGAGCCGTCGCGCTCGTCGGTGGCCAGCCAGCGCTGGAAATCGGCCCGCCACCACTTGCCGCCGGGGGCGAAGACCCGGACGTAGCAGACGAACCAGCCGGACGCCGCGCCCGCGTCGTCGTGCGAAAGCTCGATCGCGACGGGCGCGCCCGGATTCTGGAAGGGCCCGGCATCGAAGGTCAGGACGTCCAGCGCGCCGCTGTCGAGATAGCCGGCCGCGCCATCGGCATGGAGCACGGTGCGGTCGCCGCTGCTCCAAACGACGGCTATCGTCGCCTTGGCGCTGGTGCCGGCGTCGGCGCTGTCCGCGGTCTTGATCTCGAGCTTGTAGGTCATGGGGCGCCCCTGGGCATGGTGATTACCGGCCCGGAGCGTACACCCATTACGCGAATACGCTTGTGCGCAACGCCACAGTTGCGATCAGTTCGCCGCTTCCGAGAAGATGTCGCGCTTCTTGAAGCCGGCGGTCATGAACCGGCCCATGGCCTTGGGCATGGTCAGCCAGCGCACCGGCGCGGCCGTGGCCTCGCCCTTCAGCACGCCATCGGCGATGTAGGGCGCCACGGTCTCCACGCGGTCGCCGAGAATGTTGTAGAGCTTCATCGACTTGGCGCGGTCGGCGTCCGAGGCGTCGCGCATCTCCGACTGCAGCAGGTCGGTGGCCACGATGCCGGGGCTGATCGTGCCGATCCGCACGCTGGTGCCGTCCAGTTCCTTGCCCATCGACTTGGTGAAGTAGGTCACAGCCCGCTTGGTGGCGCCGTAGAGCGTCAGGCCCGAGGCGGTCATGCCGTCGCTGCCGAAGCCCTCGAAATTGTAGATCGCACCGCCGCCGGGCTGGGCCAGCATGCGGATCATGGCCAGCTTGGTGGCCTTGATCACGCCCAGCAGGTTGGTGGCGACCACCGCGTCGATCTCGGCCTCCTCGACCTTGTCGAGGCGCACGCGGGGCGACACCGAGCCGGCGTTGTTGATCCAGATGTCGACAGAGCCGAATCGCTCGACGGCGGCGTCCCAGAGGGCCTCCAGGTCGGCCACCTTGCTGACGTCGCAGGCCTGGGCGGCGACGGCCCCGCCGGTGGCTTCCAGCTTGCCCAGGGCCTCGGCCAGGACGGCGGGGTTGCGGCCGGAGATCACCACCTGGCAGCCACGCTCAAGGAAGGCTTCAGCCAGGCCGAAGCCGATGCCGCGGCTGCTGCCGGTGATCACGATGGTCTTCACGGGGCGACTCTCTTCTAGCGCAGGACGCCGCATCCAGCCTGAAGCCGGGCGCGGGCGYAGCGGTCTCGTGGCGGGAAACCGCCACGCGGAGAGGCCGGGGATGATCTTCATTCACGCGCGCCCCCTCCCCCAAATCCGCCAATCCTCGCGAAGGCGGGGACCCAAGCTGACTTTCAGGATTGAGGACGGCCAGGGTCTATCCGCAGACTCGGCTTGGATCCCCGCCTTCGCGGGGACGCTCGGTGAAACACGGCGAAGATCTCGGCTCTAAACCGCCGATTCCCGCTCCAGCCAGGCCCGCGCCTCCGATCGCGCCCAGGCGATGCGGGGCGCCAGATCGGCCACGGTGTCTTCGTCCAGCCCGATCAGCAGCCGGCGGGCCTCGTCCAGGGTCGCCAGATCCGTCTGCGCGTCGCCGAGATAGGCATCGGGCAGCTCGTGCTGATGAAAGGCGATGTCGGCCAGGACGGCGTCGACCAGATCGAGCCGAGCCGGCGCGAACAGCGGATCCCGCTCGAGGGCCTCGCGCAGAAAGGGCTGCGGCGGCGCGTGCCAGGTCGAACCGCCGCTCGACAGGCGGGCCAGCCAGACGAGCGGCCAGGGATCAGCCGGCTTGCTCGCGGCCCACTCCTCCAGGGCCGGGCGGACCAGCAGGCGGAACAGAGGGACCGGCAGCACCGCCTCGGGCTGACCGCGATAGGCCAGCCGCTTCTCGCCGATCCAGGCGGCGAAAGCCGCCCGCTCGGCCAGCGGCCAGCTCACCGCCCCGGCGATGAAGGCGTCGAGCGCGTCGAGCGCCTCGCGACGCAGGCCCTGATGGCGAAGGCGGAAGTAGTCGGCCACGCCCGACCAGCCGGGATGCGCGGACGCATCCTCGGCCAGCTCGCGCAGATAGCCCATATCGAAACCCAAAACGGGTGCTTTAAGCCGCGTGGCCGCCCATGCGGGCCACGTTGCAGTGCGCCCAGAGCTTTTCCATCGCCCCGACCAGCTTGCGCATCATGTCGTCGGTGTGGAACGGCGTGGGCGTGAAGCGCAGGCGCTCGGTGCCGCGCGGCACGGTCGGATAGTTGATCGGCTGCACGTAGACGCCGTGATCGGCCAGCAGCATGTCGCTGATCAGCTTGGTGTGGATCGGATCGCCGACCAGCACCGGCACGATGTGGCTGTCGTTCTCCATCACCGGCAGGCCGGCGTCCTGGAACATCTTCTTCAGGGTGGCGGCGCGCTCCTGGTGGGCGTCGCGCACCTCCGGATGCTGTTTCAGCCACTTCACGCTGGCCAACGCCCCGGCGGTCAGGGCCGGCGGCAGCGAGGTGGTGAAGATGAAGCCCGAGGCCATCAGGCGCACCGCGTCGATCACCTCGGCGTCGCCGGTGATGTAGCCGCCCATGACGCCGAAGGCCTTGCCCAGCGTGCCTTCGATGATGTCGATCTGATCCATCACGCCGTCGCGCTCGGCGACGCCGCCGCCGCGCGGACCGTACATGCCGACCGCGTGGACTTCGTCCAGATAGGTCATGGCGCCGTACTGCTTGGCGAGCGCCGCGGTGGCGCCGATGTCGGCGATGTCGCCGTCCATCGAGTAGACGCTCTCGAAGGCCACCAGCTTGGGCGCGTCGGCCGGCGCGGCCGCCAGCAGCTCTTCCAGGTGGGCCAGATCGTTGTGGCGGAAGATGTGACGCGGGCCGCCGCCGTTGCGGATGCCGGCGATCATCGAGGCGTGGTTCTGGGCGTCGGAGAAGATGATCAGGCCCGGCAGGATCTTCTGCAGGACGCTGAGCGTGGCTTCGTTGGAGACGTAGCCCGAGGTGAACAGCAGCGCGGCCTGCTTGCCGTGCAGGTCGGCCAGCTCGGCTTCCAGCTCCACGTGATGGTGGTTGGTGCCCGAGATGTTGCGGGTGCCGCCCGAGCCCGAGCCGTGGTCGTCGATCGCCTGGTGCATGGCGTCCAGCACGACGGGGTTCTGGCCCTGGCCGAGATAGTCGTTCGAGCACCAGACCACGACTTCGCTCTCACCGCCGTCGGCGCGGGTCCAGGTCGCGCGCGGGAAGGCGCCGCGATGGCGCTTCAGGTCGGCGAAGACCCGATAGCGACCCTCGTCGCGGATCTGGGAGACAGCGGCGGTGAACGCGGCTTTGTAGTCCATGCTGGTCTCTACCCGTCGAACCGAAGCTCGGCGGTCCTTTTCTTCTGGCACGGCTTTTCGCACCACGCAGGCACAGTGTCCACCTAAGGGCCTCTACCTACAAATTGGAATTGGGCGTGGTGTCGCATCGATTGGTTCTATAACAGCGGATCGCAACCCTGCCTTGTTCAAACCAGCTCAGCAATGCGTCCGCGCAGCAGTTGCAGGACTGCCGAAAAATCCTTGCCGCCAAAGCCGTTGGCGTCGAACAGCGCGTACAGCGCCTCGGCCTGGGCGCCCATCGGCGTGCTGGCGCCGGCGCGCGCGGCCGCTTCCTGGGCCAGCTTCAGGTCCTTGAGCATCATCGCCGTGGCGAAACCGCCCTCGTAGCCGCGGTCGGCCGGCGTGCTGGGCCCCACGCCCGGCACGGGGCAATAGGTCGAGACCGACCAGCACTGGCCCGACGACTGGCTGGCGATCTCGAAGAAGCGGTCTGCGGCCAGGCCCAGCTTCTCGGCGAGGGCGAAGGCCTCGCAGGTTCCCAGCATGGAAACGCCCAGCAGCATGTTGTTGCAGATCTTGGCCGCCTGCCCCGCCCCATGGCCGCCGGCGTGGATGATCGCCCGCGCCATCGGCTTCAGCGCAGCCTCGACGGCGGCGAAGTCGGCGTCGTCGCAGCCGACCATGAAGGCCAGGCTCCCGGCCTCGGCGGCCATGATCCCGCCGGAGACCGGCGCATCGGCGAAGCGGAAGCCCGCCGCCCTCGCCTGCTGCGCCACCGCGCGGGCGCTGTCGACGTCGATGGTCGAGCAGTCGATCAGTAGGGCCGACTTCGGGGCGCTGCCCAACACCTGCTCGCCATAGACCGCCCGCACGTGCGGGCCGGCGGGCAGCATGGTGATGACGATCTGCGCGTTCTTCACCGCCTCGGCCACGGAAGCCGCGGCCACGCAGCCCGCGCCGACGGCCTTTTCCAGCGCCTTGGCCGAAAGGTCGAACGCCGCCACGGCGTGGCCGGCCCTGGCCTGGTTGGCGGCCATGCCGCCGCCCATGTTGCCCAGGCCGATGAAGGCGATACGGGTCATTGGTGCGCTCCCTAAATGCGAACCGCGCCTACGTGGGCGCGGTCCTTGTGTTTGTATCTTCGAGGTCGTGCGTCCTTCGAGGCCCGCTGCGCGGGCGCCTCAGGATGAGGAAATCAGAGCAATGACACCCTCATCCTGAGGCGCGCCCCGAAGGGGAGCCTCGAAGGACGCAACGCCGCTACCGCGCCCCGGCGGGCTTGCGGAACTTGTAGATGAACTGGTCGGTCTTGCCGCGGATCGACGGGTCGAAGACCGAGACGTTGCGCTTGTCGGCGGCGTCGCGCAGCACGCGGCTTTCGCCCTCGAACACGAAGCCGGCGGCGGTGATCTCGGCCTTCACGGTCTCGGGGTCGATGCGGTGCAGTTTCTCTGCGTCGCGCAGGCCCGAGCCCGGCTGGGCCGAGTGGTCGAGCACCAGGTAGACGCCGCCCGGCTTCAGCGACTGGAAGACCTTGCGGTTGACCACCGCCATGTCGGGCTTGCCCATCAGCGGGGTGTGCATGTCGTGATAGTTCTGGGCGGTGAACACCAGGTCCAGCTTCTCCGGCGCGCCGAAGTTGGGCAGCAGGTTCAGGATCACCGAGACGTTCTTGTAGGCTGGATCGGCGGCGATGGCGTTTACGGCCGGCTCGCGGTTGGCCAGCTTGGTCAGCTCGTCGGGCACATAGGCGTAGACGTGGCCGCGCGGGCCGACGGCCTTCGACAGGATGCGGGTGAAATAGCCGGTGCCGGGAATCAGGTCGGCAACCTTGGCGCCGTTGCGCACGCCGGCGAAGGCCAGCACCTGGGCCGGAAGGCGATCGGCGTCGCGCCGGCTGTCGACCTCGGGGCGCAGCGGATTGTCGACGGCGGCGATGATGTTGGCCGGGATCGAAACCGGGGCGTCGGCGGGCGGCGGAGGCGGCGGTGCGGCCGGTCCCATCGGGGTCGTGGCGCACGCAGTCACGGCGAGCGCGGCGACGAGGCTGAGAAGCGGCTTACGCATGGTCTTCCTTCCGGCGGACTTTCTTCTTTGGCTGGCGGCAAGCTAGCGAGGCCAAGCGACAGCTTCAATGCCGCTACGGCATAACGCTGTCAGGCTTCCGCGAGAGGCGTCCACTCCTCCTCGGGCGGAAGCGGCGCGAAGATCGCCTGGATATCGGCGTCATCCACCGCCTCGATGCTCGGCGGGTCCCAGCGGGGCGCGTTGTCCTTGTCGACGATCACCGCCCGCACGCCTTCGATGAAGTCGTGGCGACGCACGACGCGCGAGCCGATCCGGTACTCCATGGCCATGTTGTCGGCGAAGTCGGTCATGGCCTCGCCGCGCTTCAGTTGCTCGAAGGCGACCTTGAGGGTCTGGGGCGACTTGGTCTTCAGCACCGCCAGCTGGGCCTTGCCCCAGTCGCTGGAGTCGACCTCCAGGAACTCGAAGATCTGTTCGACGCTGTCGCCGACGAACAGGCGGTTGAGGTCCTGTTCGTAGCCGACCAGGGGCGCCTTGCCGGCGTCGGCGCGATACATGCGCAGCGTCTCGTCAATGCGGCGATGGTCGGCCAGGATGGCCTTCTTCAGCCCCTCGACCGCGCCGAACTCCACGAAATGGGTGGCGATGCCCAGGCGCATGCAGTCCGCGCCCTTGATCCGCGCGCCGGTCAGGGCCAGCCACAGCCCCGCCTTGCCCGGCAGGCGCGGCAGGTACCAGCCGCCGCCGACGTCCGGAAACAGGCCGATGCCGGTCTCGGGCATGGCGAAGGTCGTGCGCTCGGTGGCGATCCGGTAGTGGGCCGGCATCGAGATGCCGACGCCGCCGCCCATGACCACCCCGTCCATGATCGCCACGATCGGCCGGTCGTAGTGGAACAGCAGGTGGTTCAGCCGGTACTCGGTGTGGAAGAACTTGCGCGCCTCGACGCCGTCGGCCGCCCCGCTCTGCGCCAGCATGCGGATGTCGCCGCCCGCGCAGAACCCCCGCTCGCCCGAATGATCGATCATCACCATGTCGATCTCGGGATCGGCCTGCCATTCCAGCAGGGTCCTGATCATGATCTCGCACATGGAAAGCGTCAGGGCGTGCAGCGCCTTGGGCCGGTTCAAAGTGATCCGGCCGACGTTCTTCTTGACGCTGACGAGGACTTCGGGGGCCTGCTTTTGGGGAGCTTCGGTCATCTGGGGTCTCAGGCGAATTCTGGGTCTTCGACCGGTGCGCAGTCGAAGCGGTCGATCTGGCCGGCCATCAGGCGGTAGACCGCGTCCTGCGGCACTTCCTGGGCGAGGGTTTCCGCGCGCGACAGGCCGGCATAGGCGCCGCGCAGCAGGCGGCCGGCGACGCCGTGACTGACGACGATCAGGCGGCGCTCGCCCTCCGGGGCCTGCTCGGCCAGCCAGCCGGCGACTCGGGCGGTGACGTCCTCGAAGGTCTCGCCGCCGGGCGCGCGGAAGGCCCATTCGTAGCTGGCGAACAGCTCGGGGTTCTCGCGGCGGATGTCCTCGCGCAGGCGGCCCGACCACTCGCCGACGCTGATCTCCAGCAGGCGATCGTCGAAGCTCAGCGGCAGACCCGTTCGCTCGGCGATGGCCTCGGCCGTATGGCGCGCGCGACGCAGCGGACTGGCGACGATCCGCCAGGCGTCGGACGGCTCGCGCGCGATCAGGTCGGCCAGCAGGTCGCCCATGGCCCGCGCCTGGGCGCGGCCAAGGGCGGTCAGGTCGGACTCGGTCTGGCCCTGGAAGCGTCCTTCGCGGTTGAACTGCGTCTGGCCGTGGCGGCAAAGATAGATCATGGCGGGTTCCGACGCTGAAACTGCAGCCTCACGACGAAGCCAGGTCGGGCCTAGCCCGCCCGGCTCCGACGAACAAGCCGCCTACTGCCGGAACATCTCGCGGGCGATGATCACCCGCATGATCTCGTTGGTGCCTTCCAGGATCTGGTGGACACGCAGGTCGCGGACGATGCGCTCCAGCGGGTAGTCCTGCAGGTAGCCATAGCCGCCGTGCAGTTGCAGGGCGTCGTTGGCCACCTGGAAGCCGGCGTCGGTGGCGAAGCGCTTGGCCATGGCGCACAGCTTGGTGGCCTGCGGATCCCGGTTGTCGAGCGCATGGGCGGCGCGGCGCACCATCAGGCGGGCGGCCTCCAGTTCGGTGGCCATGTCGGCCAGCTTGAACTGCAGCGCCTGGAAGTCCTTCAGCGGCCGGCCGAACTGGTTGCGGGTCTCCAGATAGGCCTTGGCGGTGTCGAGGGCGAACTGCGCGCCGCCCAGCGAGCACGAGGCGATGTTCAGCCGTCCGCCGTCCAGGCCCATCATGGCGAAGCGGAAGCCCTCGCCCTCTCCGCCGATGCGGTTCTCGATCGGCACGCGGCAGTCGTCGAAATTGACCTGCGCCGTGGGCTGGGCGTTCCAGCCCATCTTGCGCTCGTTGGCCCCGAAGGTGAGACCCGGCGCGCCCTTCTCGACCACGAAGGCCGAGACGCCCTTGGGGCCTTCGCCGCCGGTGCGGGCCATGACCACGTAGACGTCCGACACGCCGCCGCCCGAGATGAAGGCCTTGCCGCCGTTCAGCACGTAGTGGTCGCCTTCCAGCCGCGCGGTCGTGCGCATGCCGGCCGCGTCCGAGCCCGAGCCCGGCTCGGTCAGGCAGTAGCTGGCGATCAGCTCCATGGTGGTCAGGCGCGGCAGGAAGCGCTGGCGCAAGACCTCCGAGCCGAAACGGTCGATCATCCACGAGGCCATGTTGTGGATGGTGAGGTAGGCCGCCGTCGGCACGTCGCCGTAGCTGAGGGCCTCGAAGATGATCGAGGCGTCGAGGCGCGACAGGCCGCTGCCGCCGACGTCGTCATTGACGTAGATGCCCGCGAAACCCAGGCCCGCGGCCTCGCGCAGGACGTCGACGGGAAAGTGCTTCTTCTCATCCCACTCGGCCGAATGCGGGGCAAGCCGTTCTGCCGCGAAGCCCGAAGCCATATCCTGAATGGCGCGTTGATCGTCGTTCAGCGCGAAATCCATGCGCCATTTCCTCCCATGCGGGGCATGTACGCCCTCACCTTCTTGACCGCTGACCTGCCCTGAGCAGCCAAGTGTGTCAATCATATCTCAGTTGGCGAATTTGCATGCGGCGCCGCAGCGAAATCGGGTGCGAAAGGTCGCACCTCCCTTGATCCGACACCTCGTCGGTATCAGATCACGCCCATCGGAGGCGTCGTCTCGGTTCCCATGTCCAAGTTCATTACCGCTCTGGCCGCGGTCGCGGCCCTGTTCACGTTCGTGTCTGCGCCGGCTCACGCCGAGAATCTCGGCGTGTGGCGCAACCCGAAGGACAACATCCGCCTGCACATCACCGACTGCGGTCCGAGCATGTGCGGTTGGGTCGTCTATGCCAGCCGCAAGGCCGAGGCCGACGCCAAGAAGAGCGGCTACGACACCCTGGTGGGCCAGCAGGTGCTGCGCGACTTCGCGCCCACCGGCAATGGAAACATGAAGGGCAAGGTTTTCGTTCCGACCCTGAAGGTCACCCTCTCGGGCACCGCCGAGTTCGTCGACGCCCGCACCATGCGCGCCAAGGGCTGCGTGCTGGGCGGCCTGTTCTGCAAGTCGCAGGTCTGGACCCGCGTCGACGGCGTCCAGCAGGTTCGCGTCAGCAAGGCCGGCGAATAGCTCCTTAAGGGCCTTAACGCCTTGCCTCGACCGGCGGCGCGCGCGAAACCCTTCGCATGACCGTTCCGCCCCTCGCCCCCTACCCCGCCACGCGCCTGCGCCGCCTGCGTCAGGCCGACTGGACCCGCCGTCTCGTCCGCGAGACGCAGGTCACGCCGTCCGACCTGATCTGGTCGATGGTGGTGCACGAGGGCGAAGGAACCGTGCCCGTCGCCTCGATGCCCGGCGTCGAACGCCTCAGCGTCAAGGAGGCGGCCAAGGCCGCCGTCCGGGCCCGCGACCTGGGCATTCCCGCCATCGCCATCTTCCCGCACATCGATCCGTCGCGGAAGGACGCGACCGGCTCGATCGCCGCCGATCCCGACGGGGTGATCCCGCGCGCCGTCAAGGCCATGAAGGACGCCGCCCCCGAGGTCGGCATCATGTGCGACGTGGCGCTGGACCCCTTCACCGACCACGGCCACGACGGCGTGGTCGAGGGCGGCAAGATCCTCAACGACGCCACCATCGAGCGGCTGATCGAACAGGGTCTGATGCAGGCCGCCGCCGGCGCCGACATCCTGGCCCCCTCCGACATGATGGACGGCCGCATCGGCCGTCTGCGCGGCGCGCTCGAGGCCGACGGCTTCCAGGACACGATGATCATGTCCTACGCCGCCAAATACGCCTCGGCCTTCTACGGCCCGTATCGCGACGCCATCGGCTCGGCCAAGCTGTCTGCAGGCCAGGGCGACAAGAAGACCTACCAGATGGATCCGGCCAACACCGAGGAAGCCATCCGCGAGGTCGCGCTCGACATCGCCGAGGGCGCCGACATGGTCATGGTCAAGCCGGGCCTGCCTTACCTCGACATCCTGCGCCGCCTGGTCGACGAGTTCCGCATGCCCACCTACGCCTTCCAGGTGTCGGGCGAGTACGCGATGATCAAGGCCGCCGGGGCCAACGGCTGGATCGACGAAGAGCGCGCCATCCTCGAAAGCCTGGCCGCCTTCAAGCGGGCCGGCGCGGCGGGGATCATCACCTATTTCGCACCCTGGGCCGCCGAAAAGCTGGGCGGGTAAGCGGCCATGGCGCGCATCGGGGTCAATCATTTCGCGACGTTCCATTTCGAAGACCCCGCGGCTGCTCCCAAGGCGCACGGCCGGTCGGTCCGAGACTTCGCGGCGGCTCTGCACCGCGACCTCGACCTGCCAGGCGCCAAGCCGGATGCGCCGTTCGGCGATGAAGAGCTGTCGATCTTCTCGGTCGCGCTCGGCGACGCCGAGTTTAGCGTCGGCGTCAGCGCCAAAGGCCAAAGGCCAAAGCTCGAACGAGATCTGGGAGCTGCATGTCCAACTGCCGCATCCCGCCTTCTTCAGAAAGGCGCGCGAGACCCAATTGGAAACCATGCGACGCCTCGACGAGGCGCTGCATAGGCAGTTGCAGGCGCTGGGCGCCCAAGACCTTCGCTGGTTCGTGCAGGACAAGCGCGACGACGCCTGCCAGGTAGAGCCCTGACGGCGTCGAATCCGCTAGGCTGGCGGGCATGACCAAGGTTCTCGACATCGTCACCGCCGTGATCCGCGACGAGGCGGGCCGCATGCTGCTGGTGCGCAAGCGCGGCACGGCGATCTTCATGAAGCCGGGCGGCAAGCGCGACGGGGGCGAGGACGACCTGACCGCCCTGGCCCGCGAACTGGACGAAGAGCTGGGCTGCCGGCTGGTGGACGCCAGCCTGCTGGGCCGCTTCTCCGCCCCGGCCGCCAACGAGGCCGGGTTCATGGTGCAGTCGGCGACCTACCTGGCCATGGTCGAGGGCGCGATCGCCGCGCGGGCCGAGATCGAGGAACTGGCCTGGATCGATCCCGCCGCCCCGCCCGCCGGCATGCCGCTGGCGCCGCTGCTGACGGACGAAGTGATCCCCGCCCTGCTCGCGCTCGCCTGAGAGTGCTATAGGCCGCGGATGACGACGATCTACATCGACGCGGACGCCTGCCCCGTGAAGGACGAGACCTACAAGGTCGCGGCCCGCAACGGCCTGAAGACCTATGTCGTCTCCAACAGCTGGATCCGCGTACCCGCCACCCCGGCCATCGAACAGATCGTGGTCGACGCCGGCCCCGACGTCGCCGACGACTGGATCGCCGAGCGCGCCGGTCCGGGCGACGTGGTGGTGACCAACGACATCCCGCTTGCCGACCGCGTGCTGAAGGCCGGCGGCCAGGCGATCGCGCCCAACGGCCGGGTGTTCACCAACGACATGATCGGCTCGGCCCTGGCCTCGCGCTCGATCGGCGAGCACCTGCGTTCGATGGGCGAGGTCACGAGCGGCCCCAAGGCCTTCGGTCCCCAGGACCGCAGCAAGTTCCTGCAGGCGCTCGACCAGGCCGTGGTCAAGGCCCGCCGCGTGGTCCCGCGATGATCGAGATCACCTCCTGGCTGCGCATCGACGAGGACGAACTGGTCGAGAAGGCCGCCCGCGCCTCGGGCCCCGGCGGCCAGCACGTCAACAAGACCTCGACGGCCATCGAGCTGCGCTTCGACGTGACGAATTCGCCGTCGCTGACCGACGACATCAAGGCCCGGCTGACGGCCCTGGGCGGCAGCCGCATGACCCAGGAGGGCGTGCTGGTGCTGTTCTCCCAGGGCCATCGTTCGCAGGAACTGAACCGCCAGGACGCCCGCGAGCGACTGGTCGAGCTGATCCGCCGGGCCACGGAAAAGCCCAAGCCCCGCCGCCCGACCAAGCCGACCTATTCCAGCAAGCTCAAGCGGCTGGAGACCAAGTCGAAGCGATCGGGCGTGAAGTCGATGCGCGGCCGCGTCCGTCACGACGACTGAACGCGCCGCAGTTCTCAGACGGCGGCCGGATTGACGCCAACGCCCACGCGGGCGCCGTCAGCCTGTTCCTGAACGAGGAAGACCTGCTGCTGATCCAGCCAGGTGAGCTGGTCCCCGACGATGGTTCCGGCGACGTTGGCAACGACGATGTCGGCCGAGCCCTGGCCGCCGTGCGCGACCATGGCGCTCCAGGCCATCATCGGATAGCTCTGCCCGCCGGCCGAGACGGAATAGGTGGTCATTTCGCTGATGTGTTCGGCGACCTGTTCGACAGTCATGAGATGAAGCCCCCTCGCGCTGGCCCTTAGCGGCCCGCGAAATCCACCCTAAGGCGCAACATGCTAACCGCAGATTGCGCCCAGGGCGTCGAAGGGCCTTCAGACCAGCCGCGGAATCGGCGGACCGAACGACAGGATCTCGTCCTTCCAGTCGGGCTCAGGGATGAGGCCGCCCAGCATCTTCTTCAGATAGAAGGCGAGAGCCGACTGCTCGTCGGCGCTCAGTTCCGAACAGGCTTCCTGGTGCAGCGGCGCCAGTTCGTCGCGGATCCGCTGCAGCAGCGCCGCCCCGCCTTCGGTCAGGCGCACGACCACCTTGCGGCGATCATTCGGCGCCCCGCCCCGCTCGACCAGGCCGTCGCGGATCAGGCCGTCGATCGACCGGGTCAGGGTCGTGCGATCGGCCGCCGAAAGCTTGGCCAGACGCGTCATCGAACACTCGCCGAACCGGGCCAGCGACAGCATCGCCACCCACTTCGGGAACGACAGACCGTGACGCGCAACATGATCGGCCGCCAAGGCGCGCCGATGCTGCTCGGTCTGATACATCAAATAGCTCAAATAGCTGGGCAGGGGCATGGATTGCCCCTCCCTCAAGTCATGCTCAGGCATGGTGTCCCCCCGCGCCGTGCGTCTTGATCTCACAACCTCTGCTGTCGCGCAATCGCCACGAGGTCCCTAGCTCCCCTGGCGTTCACCATGTCGCGAAACGCCTGTCTCGCCCGCACGTTCCGCAGGCGAGAAAGACCCCTCAGAGGCGAACTCAGCGCCGAGGCGCGGGCGGGGCCGGAGGCGCGGGCGGCGCCGGCGGTGCGGGCATGCCGCGAATGACGGTGATGCGCTTCACCCGATTCCCGCAGGTCTTCAGCGACAGCCCCGGCGGCAGACGGGCCTCGCCGCAGGCGTCGTCCAGTTGGTCCTGGGTCAGGCCGCGGGCCCCGCTCAGGTCCACGCCCTGCAGGCGCACGCCCGACAAGTCCGCGCCCTTGAAGTCGGCGCCGGCGAAGCTGCCGCCCCGCAGGTGCGAGGCCGTCAGCGAGGCGTTGCGGAACTGGGCGCGATCGAAGCGGCCGCCGCTGAGATTGGAGCCGTTGATCTCGGCGTTCGAGAAATCGGCGCCGCGCGCGTTCACCGACGACAGGTTGGAGCCGTTCAGTTCGGAATTGGCCAGCCTGGCGTCGATCAGGGTCGCGGCCTCGAAATTGACCCCGTGCATCTCCGACGAGGTCATGTCGGCCCGCGACAGGTTGGCGTTCTGGAAGTTGGCACCGGCCGACTCCACGCCCGACAGGCGGGCGCCGTTGAAGTTGGCCTTCTCGAAGTTGGCGGCCCGCATCTCGGCGCCGCGCAGGTCGGCGCGGGTCAGGTCGGCGGCCTCGAAGTTCGAGCCGAAGAACACCGCGCCGCGCAGGTCCGCGCCGATCAGGTTGGCCCTGGCGAAGTTGGCGCCGGTGAACTTGGCGCCGGTCATCTTGCGGCCGGCCAGATCGCAGCTGACGCACACCCCGCCCAGCGACACCAGGCGCGCCACGTCCTTGTCCTCGATCGAGGCCTTGGCCTGGGCCTGGCCGGCCAGGGTCGTCAGACCCATGACCAGGGCGGCGGCGAGTGTCATGCCCATGCGGGCCATCGGCGGTCTCCGTTCGGTCGATAAGCGACCTTGCTTGGTAACGGTTTGAGCCGCGCACCGACGCTAGACCACTTAAATCGCGGTAATGACGGGGATTCGTCATCCCCGTCGCCCGCCAAACGCTTGTTGGCATTAGCCTTCCAGCGCCCGCCGCGTCAAACCGCCGCGCCCGTCCCGGCTCAGTAGAACGTCACGTCGTCCAGTTCGAACCACAGCTTGGMCCCGGCGGGGCGTTCGCCCTCGACGCCGACCTGCAGCAGGTCGGTCCCGGTGAAGGCCGCCTTCTCCCTGCCCGCCGGCTTGAACGCCGAGAATGGCAGTTCGATCGTCCGCCATTGCGGGCCGGCGTCGACCTTGGCCGTCCAACGGCCGGCCGCGCCGACCAGGCTGACGACATAGGCCCCGCCGTCGCCGCGCACGGACAGCTTCAGCCCCTTGAAGGCGCTGGCGTCGGCCGGAACCACCGAGCCGCGGGTCAGGGGAAGCAGGATCCCGGCCGAGGCGTCGTCCTTGGTCGCCATCCGCGCGCCGACGCTCAGCACCTTGCCGCCGCCTTCGCGCTCGATGACCTGCGAGACCTCCAGGCTGCGGTCGCGACCGCCRTCGAAATCGTCCAGCCGCAGGGTGTCCAGGCTGGTGCGGCCGTCGGCGCGCTCGAAGTCGTCGATCAGCGCGCCCGCCTTCACCGCCGGCGGCGTCAGCTTGTCGTTGGCGGCCGAACGCACTGCGCCGGGGCCGAAGGACGGCTTGCCGTCGATGAACACGCGCTCGACCTTTCGGGCGTCGGAGATCGTCTCCCACGGCTTGCCGGCCACCAGCACGAAGTCGGCCCGCTTGCCGGCTTCCAGCGTGCCGCGGTCGGCCAGCATGTTCATGGCCTTGGCGCTGCCGGCCGTGCCCACGGTCAGGGCCTGGGCCGGCGTCAGGCCGGCCTGCACCAGCAGCTCCAGCTCGCGCAGGGTCGACGAGCCATGCGGCGTGCCGGTCATGCCGGCGTCGGTGCCCAGGGCCAGGGGCACGCCGGCGTCGTACAGCGCCTTGGCGTTGGAAAGGGCGTAGCCGAACTTCAGGCGGCTCTGGCGCGCGCGCGGGCTGTCGGGATCGGCCGGCGGCTTGGCCCCCGGCTTGACCGGCTCGTAGACCGCCAGCGTCGGGGCGTAGAACAGGCCCGAGGCCTTGATCGAGGCGATGGTCTGCGCATCCAGCGGTTCGTCCTGCAGGCTGTGGGCGATGACGTCGACGCCGCTGGTCGCCGCCACCTTGCCCTGCTCGACGGTGACGGTGTGGGTCAGCACCTTCAGGCCATGCTTGTGCGCCGTCTCCGTCAGCGCCTTCAGGGTCCAGGCGTCCATGCTGGTGTTGTCGGGCGCCGAGCCGTAGCGCCAGCCGTCGGTGAAGGCCTTGATGGCGTCGGGCTTGTAGGCCGCGATCGCCTCGACGGCCGCGCGGGCGCCTTCCGGCGTGTCGACCCAGCGGGTCGTGGCCTGGTCCGCCCAGTCCGCGCCGTGGCCGCCCGGCGTGCTGATGCGGGCGACGAAGTTGACGTGCGGCGCGGTCAGCGTTCCCAGCCAGGCGCGACGGGGCGCGAAGCTTTCCGGCTGCTGGTGGAAGTCGTTCACCGTCGTCACGCCCGAGGCCAGGTAGGCGTCGGCGATCTTCGGGATTACCGCCGGGGCGCCGGCCGGGGTCCAGTGAGTGTGCACGTCGAACAGGCCCGGGATCAGCGCCGCGCCCTTGGCGTCGACGATGGTCGCGCCCTTGGGAGCCTTCACCTTGGGGCCGACCGCCAGGATGCGGCCGTCCTTGACCACCAGCGTCCCGCGATAGGGCGCCGCGCCCGTGGCGTCGAAGATCTCGGCGTTGACCACCGCCAGCGGCTGGGCGGCCGCCAGGGAGGTCGAGAGCGCGGCGGCGCAGAGGCCGCCGAGCAGGATGCGGGCGCGGTTCATAGGCGGTCGTTCCTCGTTCGAACGGGCGCTTTCAGACGCGCCCATCCGTCATGACGAACCAGGCGCGCAAAACCAGCAGTCCTCCCCGCCGATCGGCATGCCGGGGGGCAAGGTTTCGACCGCGCCGCTGCGCGGGGCGGCCAGCGCCTTGCGGTCGCCCGAGGTCAGAAGGCGCGCGATGCGCCCCGCCTGGTCGGCCTCGGCCCCCTGCCCCTTCCAGCCCGACAGGGTCTTGGCGTAGCGCAGCAGGGCCGCGTCGATCTGGGCGGCGGCGGTGGGCGACAGCGTCTTGTCGTCGAGCACGGAAACAAGATCGCCGATCAGGCGCGCCCGCACGCGGCGACGAAGCTCGCCCGTGCGGCCGTCGGCCTGGGGCCCGCCCGGCGCCACGGCCGCCAGCAGGACGTCCACGGTCTCGGTCACGTCCAGCTGGCCCGCATCGCGACGCTTCTGCTCGACCAGGCGGTTCAGGCGCGCGGGCGTCAGCAGCAGCGACAGCGGAAGGTCGGCGGCCGTTTCGGCGGCCGTCGGCAGGTCGAACACCGACGCGCCCGAGGTCGGGAAGATCTCGATGGCGTAGGCCTTGTCGCGCGAGCCCGACATGCCCGACGACAGCAGCGACAGCAGCGGATCGGGCAGGTCCAGCGCCGTCGGGTCGAGGGTGCGCACCAGGGCCGCCAGAGCGCGACGCTGGTCGGCCGCCGGCGTAGCAGGCGCGGCCTCTCGACCATCGCCCACGACGGCATAGCCGTAGTCGACGCCGCCCACGAACTTCACCGCGGCCTCCACCTGGTAGCGATGGAAAAGATAGATCGGCACGAGCGCGCGACGCAGGTCGGCCGCCGGCGAACCGGCCGGCACGCTGTTCAGCCCGAAGCGCGACAGGGCGATGCGCCGTACGGCCATGACGTTGTCGAGCTCGACCACCGGATCGGCGCCGTTGTCCCACAGCGCGCCGTAGGGCTGGGCCGAGGCCGCGCCGCGGGCGTCGGCGTCGGAAACGTAGCGATAGCCCTTGGCCTGGGCGTCGCGGGCCAGCCTGTCGAGGCGCGCGGCCTCGTCGCTTCCGGGCGCGCCTTCCGAGTAGAGCCAGTCGATGGCGAAGGCGTCCCAGACCCCCACGCCCTTGGCGTAGGCGTCCGACAGGTCGAGGCGGTCGCCGTCGATCTTCACCAGCGGCGCGGGGTAGTCCATCACCGAGGCGCGGCCGTACACGCTGCCGGCGAAATTGTGCGACAGCCCGATGGCATGGCCGATCTCGTGGGCCGACAACTGGCGGATGCGGTTCAGCGAGATCTGGATCGGGTCGTCCGGACCGCCCTTGCCCGTCTTGTCGGCGCCCAGCAGCCCCTCGAAGATCATCCGGTCCTGGCGGATGCGCAGCGAGCCAAGCTGCACCACGCCGCGCACGATCTCGCCGGTGCGCGGATCGACCACGGTCGTGCCCGTGGACCAGCCCCGCGTCTGGCGGTGGATCCAGTTGACGACGTTGTAGCGGGCGTCCATCGGGTCGGCGCCTTCGGGCAGCGGCTCGACGCGGAAGGCGTCGACGTAGCCGGCCGCCTCGAAGGCCTGGTTCCACCAGCGCCCGCCCTCGACCAGCGCGCCGCGCACGGGTTCGGGCGCGCCGCGATCGACATAGAAGATGATCGGCTTCTTCACCGGCGACCTGGCCGCCGTCGGATCGGTCTTTTCCAGGCGGAAGCGGCGCACCAGGCGCTGCACCGTCGGCTGGTCGAGGCCCGCCGCGTAGTCGGCGAACAGCACCTGGGCCGAGGTGCCGGTGCGCGGATCGAAGGCGCGCGGCGTAAAGCCCGGTCCCGGCAGGCGGATGAAGCTGTGGTGGACGCCGAAGGTCACCGCCCGGGCGTCGGGGACGATCCCAGAGACCTCGCCGCCCGGATCGTCGGCGGTGAAGGTCTGGCGGGTCTCGAACTCGAGGTTGTCGGGAAACAGGCCGACATGGCCAAGGTCGACATAGCTCAGCGTCGGCGCAGCCTTGAAGCCGCCCTGCTTGGCGTCCTTCAGGGCGCCGGTGATGTTGAAGGCGTCGCGCAGCAGGAAGCCGGCCAGGTCGACGGTGAAGCCGCCGTCGGGCGTCTCGCCCGTCACCTCGCCCGACCACACCACCGAGCCGGGGAAGCTGTCGCGGACCGTCCGCTGCTCCTCGACCGTGCCGCCGAGGGCGCGGAAGCCGAAGTTCTCGAACTCGGCCAGCACCCGTTTGCCCACCCGGCGGAAGACCAGCACCTGGGTGTCGCCGGTCGCGGCGCGGTCCAGCCCCACGGGCGTGGCGCCGAGGCCCCCGCTGAGGCTGGGCTGATAGAGGAAGCGACCGGAAATCCCCTCGGCGTCGGGCGCCGGCAGGCTGACCACGACCGCGCCCTTGGCGGCGTCGGTCTTGACCGGCAGCAGGCTGGGCGCGCTCGCGGGAGCGGTCTGGGTTGCCGGCGGGGCGGCGCTGGCCGGAGCGGCCGACAGCGTCAGGACCGCGAGCGCGCTCGCCATGGCCAAGGCGCGCAGCGACGCACCGCCGAAGTCCCATTTCCTCATCTGCCCCTCCGATTCCCGCTCAAGTCGCGGCGGGCGACGGTTTCGCCCCGAGCCGGTGCAGGCAAGCCTCTTTTTGCTGGCGACGGCCTCAGCGGATCTCGCGGGCCAAGGCGCGGGCGACGAGCTCGCCAGCCTGCCTGCAACGGTCCAACGGCGGGCGCCGGGCCTCGACCAGGCGCGGTGCGGACGGAAGCCGTTCAGGCGTGGGCGGAATGGAAAACGGGCTCATGAGCTCGCCGTGTCGAAGGCCTTGGCCTCCGCCTCGAACTCCGCCAAGGCGGCCTCGGCCGCGTCGGCCATCCGCCCCCATTCGGCGATGACGCCTTCGAGGTCAGGCGAGACCGCCTCGGGAACCGCCAGCCCGGCCTCCAAGTCGTCGAGGACCGCGTTCCAGTCGCCGCGCAGCCCCCGCACCCCGGCCACCGTCGTCGCCAGTTCGGCGGCCGGGGCGACGAGGTCGTGCAGGGCGATCTCGCGGCGCGTGCGCGGCGCGGGGCTGAACGCCCACTGCTGGGACGGCAGGCCGGTCTTCTCCCACAGGCGCAGCGGCGCGCCGGCCTGCACCTCGGCCACGTCGAGCGCGTGACCCGGGAAGGCGACGTTCTCCAGCGCAGCCCCCTGGAGCGGGGGAATGCGGAAGAGGTCCGCGCCGGCCGGCAGATCCGCCACCCTGTCCACGCGGGGCGGCGGCCCCTCGCTGACCAGCGGAAAACCGAACGGCGTCGAGGCGTTGGCCAGCGTCCAGAGCTTCTCGTCGGCGGAGATGTGCAGATGCAGCGCCGGATCGGCGGCGGATCGCAGGCGATGGGCGTCGAGAGCTGGATCGAGTTGCAGGCGCCAGAACTGGCGCGCGGCGCCGCCCTTGACCGGCTCCAGGTGCGCGGCGCCTTCGTCGTCGTAGGCAAGGCACAGTTCGGGCGCCTCGCGCAGCGAGATCCGCACCGCCGGATCGCGCTCGAAGGCGGCGAAGGCGGCCGCGAAGGCTCCGGCGCGCGTGGCGAAGCCCCGCATGGCGGCCGCCAGGGCCGTGGCGCGATCGGCGCGCATGCGAACCTGCAGGCGCAGCGCATCCAGCGCCGCTGCTCGGTCGCCGCCCAGCAGCTGACGATAGAGCGACGGCGCGACGTCGCGGCCGTAGGAAACCAGATCGCGAGCGAAAGCGGCCATGCCCAGCTGCAGGTCCAGCCCCTGCCCTTCCAGCACCGCGTCCAGGTCGGTCCAGGCCGCGATCAGCCGCTGGGCCTCGGCGCACAGTTCGCCGACCTCGCCGGCGCGACCGCCGCGACGGGGCTCCAGGGCCGAACCGACCACCTCGCCAAGAAAATCGACGATATCGCGACGCTGGCGCGAGGCGCGCAGCGCGGTCCGGGTCTCGCCGGCCACGCGGCCGAGCGCGGCGACGTCGCGCCAGCCGGCCAGGCCCAGGTCGAACAGGTTTCCCGATTGAGCGGAGCGGCCGCTGGCGTCGCCGGCGAAGAGCAGAAGCCCGTTCATCGCCAGCCCCGCGGCTCAAGCCGTCGGTCCTCGATGCTTCGCAACGCCGCTACTCCACGCTGGGGTCGGCGATGGGCCGCTCGCGAGCGTCACGAGCGGCCCCCGCCCCGCATGCGAAGAGCCCCCCCAAGACTTCCTCGCGCGCTAATGGCCGTGGGAAACCCGAAGCCGTCATGGCGGACGGCTTCGGGTCCCTGATCGCTGGGCGTCCGCTCTGGAGGCTTTGCGGCCCGGCCGCCCGTGATCTGCGACAGAATGTCCCAAGCCCTACAGCCCCGCTGTGCAATTTGTCACAGGGGTCAGGCGGGGTCGTTTCAGCGGCGGGAAAGATTGAAGATCGAGACCGGCGGGAAGCTCTTGCGCGGCGAGGTCCGGCCCACGTAGCCGCAACGGAAACGGTCGGCGTGGCGCGTAGCCAGGATACCCGCCATCGCCTCGCTGACATAGGCAGCGCCCGGCGCGACGTCGGGCTCGATCCGCGCGGCGACGACCACGTGGGCGCCGACCACGGCCTGCGCGCCGGTGATCGGGTTCACCCGCAGATGCACCGGGCCGTAGTGGCCGCCGATCCGCAGGGCCAGGTGGCGCGGCAGGCCGCGCGCCCTCAGGTTCAGCCGGCGATGGGTTTCGAGCAGCACAAGCGCCGCCTCGGCCGCGTCGGACGGCTGGTCGAAGACCAGGAAGACGCCGTCGCCCCAGGTCTCGACGTGCTCCGGCGGCGCGGAGAGCCCGGCGATCGCCTCGGCCATGCCCGCCATGATCACCTCGAAGAAGGCCGGCACCTGGGCGTCGTGCAGCGCGCCGAAGCCGCGCACGTCGATGAACAACATCGCCTTGACCCCGCGCTCGCTCGTCGCCGGCGAGGCGGCGGCGAGCGCCGCGTCGGGCGCGGGCCGCTCGAAGGGAAGGATCGCCTGCGGACGGCCGGTCTCGCGCCAATAGGCGATGTCGGCCGACGCGCCCGCCGGCCCGGCGGCCGATCGCCCGTCCCAGACCGCGACCTGGACCGCCCGGGTGGACAGGCCCTCGGCCCGCAGGATCGCACAGCCGATGGCGAAGCGGCTGGCATAGGCGAAGACCTCGTCGTCTCCGGCATAGGGGTCGCGCGCGGCGAACCGCACGGAAGCGGCCCTGGCCAGGCAGGCCTCGAACCGCCCCACCCAGCGCTCTCCGAACGGCCGCACCGAGGTCTCGACATAGGAGGCCAGTCCCAGCGGCGCGACGACGTGAAGCTCGCCGCCCGCCGCCAGCAGGGTCTCGGCCCAAAGGATGTCGGCCCCGGCCGCCAGGCCGCCGTAGCCGAAGCCGATCCTCTGGGCGCGCACCAGATCCGCCATGCGCGCCTTGAGCGCGGCTTCCTCGCCGGGTTCGCGCGCGGTGAACATGTGACCGGTGAAGTGGGCCGTCGCGGGCGGCCGCAGGATTTCGAGCCACGAGGTCGGCGCGCCGATCTCGGCGGCGATCATCGAAAGCTGGCGCAGCGTCGAGGCATGGGCCGAAAGACTGCTCGGCGCCTGCGCGACCGCCGCGGTCAGCATGTCGGCGGCGGCCTGCCGGCGGCCCAGCAGAAACAGCGCCTCGGCGCGGCTGGCGCGATCGAAGTACCCGGCCTCGCCCTGCCCTGCGGGCTGACCGGCAAGATCGATGGCGGCCGTCGCCAGTTCGCTCGCCTGGCCCATGTCGCCCGCCAGCAGGCTCATGGTGGCGGCGTTGACCAGTCCATAGCGCCCGCCGCCGCTCGCGGCCGCGGCGACATAAGCGCGGGCCGAGGCGCGCGCGAACGCCCGCCGCCGGGCGCCTTCGGCGCTCAAGGCGACGTCCTTCAGGAGGCGTCCTCCCAGAGACAGAGCTTCGGGATCGTCGGGAACGGCAAGGCCCAGCCGCACGAACTCGGCGCGGGCGAAATCCGTCGCGCCGGCGCGAGCCAGGGAAAGCACGGCCGCATGGGCCAATGTCAGGGAGTGTCCGTCCTCGTCGAGCGCGCGACGCGCCAGATCGTAGGCGGAAAGGTGCTCGCCGCGCCGAAGCAGCGCGGCGAGCTCGTCGAAAGACGCCTCGGCGCCCAGCTTAGCGGCCGACGCCGTTTTCGATCAGCGGGTCCAGGTCGATCGCCTGGCCGAGCGCGTCATGCATGAACAGGCTGTAGACGAAGATGCCCATGCGCTTGCATTCGTAGACGACCTTGAACTGCGAGTACGGAACCGGCTCTTCCGCGCCCGGGGGCGTGTAGTTGGTCCAGTAGTAGCTGGAGAAGTTCTGGCCCCAGTCGTTCTCGAACGAGATCGGGGTCGGCTGGAAGCCCCAGCCCTTCGACAGCAGGTCGTCGCTGAGACGGAACTGCAGCACGCAGCGCTGCTTCAGGTCCAGGTCGAGCGGTTCCGGCGGGTTCGGCGCCAGATCCATGAAGCTGAGGTTGCCGTCGAAGCCGACGATGATGTCGATGACCAGATCCGGTTCCGGATTCGTGCCGCTGTGGCTGAGCATGGAAAATTCCCCCAATAGGCGAGTTAACCTAGAGATGAATCGCGTGAAAACGCAACGAAGTCGGGTCTCGCATAACCGTGTAAACGAAGTTTGTTCACTATGGCCGAGGCCTCGGAAATTCTTCCCTGGCTGTGCAGAGCCCGCGCCAGCACGTACAGCGCCTCGGGCGAAAGGGTCTCGCGGCGCGGCCCCAGCAGGCTGACAGCGTCGGCCGTCCTGCCTTGCGCGATGTGCGCCATGCCCAGCAGCCAGGCCTCCAGTTCGGCGTCGCCCTTCTTGCCCGTCCGGCCCGCGAGCGATTGCTCGATCTCGCGCGCCGCGGCCCTGGCGGCCTCCGGCTTGCCGTCGACTTCGGCCAGACGGATCGCCTGCACCCGCAGCTTTCCGCTGAGCCGCGACATCCAGGCGTAGACTTCGGGGTTCAGCGCCCGCAGCCGCTCGATCCTGCGCGTCGCCTCGGCGTGGACCGCACGGGCGGTCGGCAGATCACCGGCGGCGAAGGCGACATCGAAGGCGTCGAGCTCCACATTGGCCGCGTAGTCCAGCCAGGTGGCGTTCTCCGGGTCCAGAGCGGTCAGCTCGCGGAAGCCGCGCCGCGCCCCGTCGACGAGGCGGCGGGCCTCGTCCACGCGCCCCAGGTCAAGGGCCCGCCGCGCCAGACCCAGCTGGCCGGCATAGAGCTTAGCGGCCATCGGCCGGTTCTCGGGATCCTTCTTCAGCAGCCCGCTCATCAGGGCCTGGGCCTTGACCCGCTGCTCGTAGGCGTAGCGCATCTCGCCGAGACGATAGTGGGTGTCGGAAAGCCAGGCGTGGGAGTCGGCCAGGTCCTTCACCGGCTGGATCGCGTCGGGCGACGCCTTGACCACCGCCTCGAAGCGGGTCTGGGCGCCCTCGAAGGCCTCCAGCGCGTCGCGCGAGCGTCCTTCGTCCAGCAGCAGGGTTCCAAGGTTGCTGCGGGCGTAGGCGACCTCCATCCGCCAGTCGATGTTGCCGGGATCCAGCTTGGTCAGGCGCTCGGCCAGCTCGCCGTAGCGCCGGAAGCCCGCCTCGGCGTCGGCCGTACGCGCCAGGCGCCAGTCGACATAGGCCAGCCAGAACACGTTCTGGGCGTGGTCGTAGAGACGCTTGCCGTCCTGCGGATTGCGGTTCGACAGCGCCTCGGACGTCAGGGCCGCCTGCGAGAAGGCCTGACGGGCGCCCTTCAGGTCGCCGCGCTTGTCGCGGATCTCGCCCAGCAGGGTCTGGGCCTTGGCCTGCTGCGACAGGTCCTCGTCGTCCAGGTCGCGGGCGTCGATATGGGCGTAGTGCGCCAGGGCCCGGGCGCCGACGCCGTCGAGCACGTCCAGCCGTCCGACGGGCTCCAGCTTCTTGCGCAGGTCGCCCAGCATGTAGGCGACCAGATCCTCGGCCTCGGCGCGCTGGGCTTCGGCCTCGCGGCGGGCGTCGAAGGCCACCACCGCCAGCGCGCCGGTGACGACGGCGACGCCGACCGCACCGGCCGTGGTCGCGGCCATCCAGCGCGAACGCCGGCGGGCGTCGCGCTGGATCAGGTTGTCCAGCCGCACGCCCAGCAGCGTGGCGGCCACCTTCAGGAACGCCAGCCGGCGGCCGTCCCCGCCCGGACGCAGGTCCGCCGCCAGCGGCTCGCCGCCGGGCGGGAACGCCTCGCGCAGCACCGGCGGCAGGCAGTCGATGACCTCGCCTGCGCCTTCCGGCGCGTCGACCAGCACGCAGATCACCCGCTGGGGACCATGGGTCGACAGGAAGTGGCGGATCTCTTCGCCGACCCACTTGGAGCGCCGCGACGCCTCGGAACAGACGACGATCAGGTGCTCCGAGCGGTCCAGGGCCTCGCGAATCGCCCCGCCCAGGTCGGCGGCGGCCGACAGCTCGGCGCGATCGCGGAAAATCGGACGCAACGGACGCGCGTCGGCCGGCCCCACGCCCCTGGGCGGGCGATAGGCTTCCAAACTCTTGTGCAGCCAGTCGACCAGCTTGCCGTCGCCATGGCTGTAGCTGATGAAGGCCTTGTAGTTTAAGTCCCCCATTGCCCCCTCGACTCTCCCCGTACGCGAACTCAGGAGCGGCGATTATGGACTCTTCCGCGAACGCCGCCACCGCTGGCGCTTCGAATGCGGCGGGCTTCGGCGATCAGGCCTCCCGCCTGCAGGCCCTCGCCGGGTGCCGCCTACTGCGCCACATGGCCCCGGCCGAGGTCGAGGCGCTGGTCTCGCGCATCGAGATCCTGACCGTTCGCCGCGGCGCGCGGCTGGTGCAGCGGCATGATCCGGGCGGCGCGATCTACGTCGTCGTGCAGGGGCTGCTGCTGGTGAACCAGTATGCGCGCTCGGGCCGCGAGGTCGGTTATCGCCGCCTGCAGCCGGGCTCTTATTTCGGCGAGATCGCCGCCATCGACCGCCTGCCCCGCTCGGCCAATGTCACGGCCCTGACCGAAGCCGTCGTCGGGCGCCTGCCCGAGCCCCTGGTGGCCGAGCTGATGGCTGGCTCGCCCAACTTCACCCGCGCGGTGATGGAGGACCTGGCGGCCATGGTGCGGGCGCTCAGCAGCCGGGTCTTCGAGCTGAACGCCGTCTCGGCCCCCTGCCGCGTGCAGATGGAACTGCTTCGCCTGGCCACCGACGTCGGCATCGAGGACAACCGCGCGGTGCTGGCCCGCGCGCCCACCCACGCCGAGATCGCCGTCCTGGCCGGCGCCCAACGCGAGGCCGTGACGCGGGAACTGAACCGTCTGGAGACCCGCAACCTGATCGCCAAGCAGGGCCGCACCCTGACCATCCTCGACATCGACGGCCTGGTCGCCGAGATCGAGCGCCTGGGCGGGGACGAGCCGGAGCTCTAGTTCCCGCTCTCCTGCAGCGCCCGCGTCACACCGTTGGTCCAGCCGAAGCCGTCCTGCAGAGGGTACTCCCCGCCCCCGCCGGCCTTGGCTTCCTCGACGTCGTACTTTTCCAGCATCTTGCCGCTGGCGCGGTACTCCCGCTCGACCGTCGCCAGCCAGCGGCTGGAGACCTCGGCGGCCAGCGCGCGCTCGCCGTAGCGGCGCAGGCCGGCGACCGCCACCCACTGCAGCGGGGCCCAGCCGTTGGGCGTGTCCCACTGCTGGCCGGTGCGGCGCGTGGTGGTGCGCAGGCCGCCGGACGCCAGCAGTTGCTCGCGCGTCGCGCTCGCCACGGCCTTGGCCTGCTCCGGCGAGGCCGCCCCGACGAACAGCGGATAGAGGGTGGCGGCGCTCAGGGCGTCGACCCGCTCGCCGCCGGTCCAGAGCCAGTCGAGATAGACCCCGCGCGAGGCGTCCCACAGCACCGCGTCCATCGCCGCCTTGCGCGCTTTGGCGCGGGCGTCGAACTCGGCGACGCAGGCCGCGTCGGCGATGCGGGCGCAGCCGGTCGAGATGGCGCCCTCCAGGCCGTACATCAGGGCGTTGAGGTCGACGGGAACGATCGCCGTGGTGCGGATGGTCTTCAGGTGCTCGCCGTCGGCCATCCAGCGCGACGAGAAGTCCCAGCCGCTCTCGGCCCCGGCCCGCAGGTCGCGGAACACCTCGGCCGGCGGACGGCCCGTGGCCAGGGAAGCCTCGCGGGCGGTCTCCAGATCCTCGCGGTAGGATTCGTCGCGCGGAGTGACGCGGTCGTCGTAGTAGCGGTTCAGCACCGCCCCGCCCGGCAGGGCGACGACGCGGCGATAGGCCTTGCCGGGGGCTAGCGTCTTCTCGCCGTCCATCCAGAAGGCGTGCTCGCGCCGCATCAGGTCGACACGCGCCTTGACCACCGCCGGGTCGGTCGCGTCGGAAAGGCCAACCATGGCGTAGAAGAACGGCGGCTGCGAGCGGCTGAGATAGTAGGTGCGCGCGCCGTTGGGGATGTGGCCGTAGGCGTCGATCAGGCCGCCGAAGTCGTCGATCATGCTCTCGACCAGGTCCGCCCTGCCGTCGAGCTTCAGGCCCAGCATCGTGAAGTAGCTGTCCCAGTAGTAGATTTCGCGGAAGCGGCCGCCTGGCACGACGAAGGGCTTGTCCATCGCCAGGGCCGAACCGCCGGCCACCGGCTTGACCGGATCGCGGGTCAGGTGCGGCCACAGCTGCGCGACGTGGGCCTTCAGCGTGGTGCGCTCGGCGCTGGGCGCGGGAGCCGCGCCGGCCTCGGGCACGACGAAGTTGGCGCGCAAGAAGCGCTTCAGCTCGGCGTCGGTGAAGCGGGCATGGGCGCGATAGTCCTTGAGGATCGCGGCCGGGTCGCGCCTGGGCGTGGCGTCGACGAAGGTCTTGCCGTCCGGGAACAGCCGCCGGGTCTGCACTTGGTGGAAGAGCTCCTGGTACGTGTCCGCGGGCGTTGCGATCTCCGCCGCCGGCGCCTGGGCCATGGCGAACGGCGCAAGGGCCGTCCAGGCCGCTGCTGAAACGACGGCGAGCAGGCGAGCGCGGATCATTCGGGGCCTCACGACAGAAAAAAGGACGCGGACCGGCAGGGAGGAAAGCCGGCCCGCGCGCAGGAACCGTTGCAGGACAGAACCCGCGAAGGCCTCAGAAGTTGTAGCCGACGCTCAGGCGCACCGAGCGGCCCAGGATCGGCCGGGCGTTGGCGCCGCTGGTCGAGCGCGGATCGCCTTCCGTCAGGCCGTGGCTGTCGGTGAGATTGTCGCCGGCGATCTGCACGTCGAACTGGCCGACCCGGAAGATCGCGCCGAGATCGAGCTTCTCGTAGCCCTTCAGCACCTGGGTGTTGGCGTTGTCGCCATAGCGGTCGTCGACGGCGCTGAGCGTGCCGTAGAAGGTGGCGTCGACCGCGCCCAGCTGCACGTCCCAGCTGGGCGTGAAGCGGATCTGCCAATCAGGCTGGCGCTGGGCGCTGTTGCCCGCGTTGGCCGGGATCGAGGACTGCTTGATCTCGGTCTTCTGGAAGGTGCCGTTCAGCGCCAGCGACAGGCCGAAGTCCGACCGCCAGCGGCCGTCGAGCTCGATGCCGTGGGCCTTGTTGGTGTTGCTTTCCTGGATGCCGCCGACGTCGGCGAACTTGGCGCCCTTGAACTCGTTGGCGAAGCCGGTGGCGTACAGTTCGAACGGCCCGCTGCGCAGCTTGTAGCCCAGCTCGTACTGGTCGACCTTGAGGGTGTCGGTCAGGTTTTCGCGGAAGTTGTCGAAGCTGGGGAACTTGTAGCCCCGCGAATAGCGCACGAAGACGCCCGAGACGTCGTTGAGGTCGTAGTTTGCGCCCACCGTGTAGGACGTCTTGCTCTGGCTGTAGTCGGTGGTGCGGATGGCCAAGCCGTCCGGATAGCCGTTGCCGTCGTCGACCACGTAGTCGGTCTTGAAGCGCTCGCGGCGCACGCCAAGGTCGATGCGCAGGGCTTCGGTGGCCTGCCAGGCGTCGGCCAGATAGAGCGCGTCCACCCGCCCGTCGCCGGCCGAAACGAGGCCGTAGTTCCAGCAGCCCGAACCGCTGCCGGCCGTCGCCAGGTTGGCGCAGGTGATCCCGGTCGCCAGGTAGTCGCCGTTGGCCTTCACCTGCATCGGGCGGAAGTTACCGATGGTCCAGAAGTCGTCCGACGAGAAGCTGGAGGCGTAGTAGCCGGCCGAAAGCTCGTGGGTTCCGAGGGTCTTGGAGACGCTGAAGTCGTTGGTCAGCGCCTCGATCTCCTTCTCGACGATCCAGGCGCCCCAGTTCTGGACGTAGGCGCCCGAGCCCAGGGTCGCGCCGCCGCGCGTGGTCACGGCMGAGCCGGTCACCGCGGCCACGGACGCCGCCGTCACCGCTCCGCCGTCGGGCACCAGGCCGTAGGTGTTGGCGTCGCCCTTGGTGAAGCTGAAGCGGTCGCGCACCGTCCAGCCGTCGCCGAACTCGTGCTCGAAGCTGCCGCCGGCGACATAGCCCTTCCAGCCGCGACCGTCGGCCAGGTCGAAGCTGCGGGTGGTCCCGTCGGCGTGGACCTGCAGGGTCTGGTGGCGCGAAAGCTCGCCGATCTGGGTGTAGGTCCCCTTGTCGACGCCGGGCACGTTGATGGCGAACGGCAGGTACCAGGCGCCGTGGTCGTCAGTGGCGCGGGCGTAGAGGTTGATCTTGCCGTTCTCCAGCTTCTTGGTGAGGTTCACCGTGAACTGCTGGCCCTTCTCGCTGTCGAACTGGGTGTCGCGAACGCCCGGCGAGCGGGCGACGTAGCCGCCCACCATGAAGAACAGGTCGTCCGCCAGCTTGCCGCTGACCACGCCGTCGATGCGGCGCAGGCCGTAGTCGGAGGTCGAGGCCTTCACCAGGCCCTTGGTCTCCTCGCCGCCCTCCTTGAGCATGAAGTTGGTCGTCAGGCCCGGCTGGCCGTTGGAGAAGATCGGGTTGGGGCCGCCGCGCAGGGCCTCCATCCGCGAGATCGTCTCGTCGACGCGGAAAATCGACGAGTTCTCGAGGAACGACAGGGTCGACGGCGGATAGATCGGCGCGCCCTGCAGTTGGATGGTCAGGAACTCGGCGTCGCCGGTGGCGGGAAAGCCGCGCACGAAGACGTTGGCGCCGGCCACGCCGCCCGAGGTTTCCACCCAGACGCCCGGCACCAGGGCCAAGAGCTCGGCGCTCGACTTGGGCGAGGCCTTGGTGATGTCGGCGGCGTTGACGGTGCTGACGGCGAAGCTGGCCGACAGCTTGTCGATGCCCGCGCCGCCGGGGGTGCCGACGACAATGACCTCTTCGACCTCGGCCGGCGCTTCGGGCTGGGCCGGAGGCTCGGCGGCGACGGCCGGGGCGGCCTGGGCCGTGGCGCTGGCGGCGACCAGCAGGCTGCGGCCGCGGATGGCGTAGACGCCGCTGGCGGTAGGCTGGGCCACCATGTCCGAGCCGGCCAGCAGGCGCTTGAGGCCCTCTTCGGCCGAATAGCTGCCCTTCAGGCCGGCGCTGCGCTTGCCGCGCAACTGGGTCTCGTCGAAGGCCAGCTGCTGGCCCGACACGCGACCGAAGGCCCGCAGGGCGCCGCCCAGGTCCTGGGCCGGAATGTCGAAGCTGTAGGTCGCCCGCGCCTGGGCGTAGCCGGCGGTCGGCGCGATCAGCGCCGCCAGGACGGCGGCGGCGGTGCTGGTGCCCCAGACGAGGCGGCGGTCGAAGCTCTTGCGCATCACTTCCCTCCCTCGCGCCGATCATTGTTCTTTGGCGGCGCTTTGGTCAGTGAGACGCCTCAGTCGGCGGAAGACTCACCAGCGCCGCTGATCTTTTTTTGTCCGCCGTCACTTTGCCCCCTGGCGATCCGCAGCACCGTCTCGCCCGAAGACGGCTCGGCCCGCACCGGCAGCACGGCCGTGACGCCGTCGATGAAGGCCCGGGTGTCGCCCGAGGTGAAGACGCCGCTGATCTTCAGCCGGCCCACCGCAGGATCGGCGATCCGCAGCTTCTCGCGAGCGTAGCGGTTCACCCGCTCGACGGCGAGGTCCATGGGTTCGTCCTGGAACACCAGCTGGCCGCTCTCCCACGAAGCCGCGCGCGAGGGGTCGGTGGCCGACACCACGGTTGCGCCCGAGGTCGTCGAGGCGACCAGTTCATGGTCGGGCGTCAGCAGCCGTTCGGCCGGCGCGCCGTCGACCTTCAGCGACGGCGGCGGACGGCCGCGACCGCCCTCCCCGTCCAGCACGGCGACGTGGCCCTCATAGAGCACCACGCGCATCTGGCCCGGCAGGCGCTCGACGCTGAACGTCGTGCCGGTGGCGACCACCAGCTTGCCGTCGGCGGCTACCGAGAACGGCCGCAGCGGGTCCTTGGCCACCGAGAACTTGGCGCGGCCTTCGTCCAGCCACAGCCGGCGACGTCCGCCGTCGTAGCGCACGCGCAGCACGGTGGCCGCGTCCAGCGAGGCGCGCGAGCCGTCGGGCAGCTCGACGATGCGACGCTCGCCCTCGGTGGTGCGATAGACGTCCGGCAGGCTGGCGCGCCAAGCAAGACCGCCGCCGGCCAGAGCGGCCACGAGGCAGGCGGCGACAGCGCCGCCGATCACCGCGCGGCGTCCCGGCTTGCGCGACCACCGCGCCCGCTGGGCCCGGCGCAGGTCTTCCAGCGCCTCGCCGCGCAGGGCGACCATGCCGGGGCTCATCGCCTGCTCGTCCACCGCCCGCCATGCCGAGACGGCGTCGTCCAGCAGTTCGCGATGCTGCGGATCGGCGGCGAACCAGGCTTCCAGCTCGCGCTGCTCGACCGGCGACAGCTCGCCCTCCGCCAGCCGCACGCACCAGGCGGCCGCCGCGTCCAGCGCTTCCTCGGCGGCCGGATTGCTCATGTCGGGCCCGCTCATTCCCCGGCCCTCGTACGCTTGGTCAGGTGGCCCATGGCTTTAAGGATATGCTTCTGCACGCCGCTGGTGGTCATGCCGTACAGTTCGGCCAGCTCGGCCTGCTTCATGCCTTCCAGCCGGAACAGCAGGAAGATGGCCCGGGTGCGCTCGGGCAGTTCGCGCAGGGCGTCGGACACCTCGCCAAGGCGCTCGCGCCCCATCAGCACGCGCGCGGGATCAAGGGGCTCCAGATCCAGCGGCTCGGCGCGGATCGCCGCGCTGTAGCTGGACCGCACGCGCTCGCGCCGCGCCCGGTCGCGCAGCAGATTGGCGGCCATCTGGAAGATGTAGGCGTCGGCGTTGTCCATCGTACGCTCGCCCTCGCTCAGGGCCAGCTTGGCGAACAGTTCCTGGGTCATGTCCTCGGCGTCGCTGTGGCTGGCGGCGCGGCGCATGAAGAACGCCATCAGCGCTGGCCGATAGCGCCGATCCAAGCTCCCCAGGTCCTGTTCACTCTTGGCCCGCACGGTCCGTCTCGACAGCTTTCCCGGAGTGCATGACGCACATCCTCGCCGGATGCACACCAGCGGGCGACGATTTTCTCGGCTCAGGTTCCGGTCAGGCTCTTCAGGCGGTTGCGCAGCGGGGTTTCCACCCAGCGCCAGGCCGCCCAGGAGGCGGTCGGCAGCACGAAGAAGGCCAGGACGCAGAACCACAGCGGCAGGTCGCGCTTCCAGCCGTCGGGATAGATCGAGATCATCAGGTACCAGAAGGCCCAGTGCAGGGCGTAGAGGGGGTAGGACACCCCGCCCAGCCGCTCGCACAGCTTGGCCAGTCGGCCGCCGGGATCATAGGCGCCCAGCAGCACCAGGACCGGGAACAGCAAGGTGGTGCAGGCGAAATCGTAGAGGCCGTTGGCGATCCTCGTCGGCCAGACCGGCAGCACCAGCACGATCAGCAGCAGGACCGCCGGCAGCCAGGTCTTGCGGGCGGCAAAGCTGGCCCGATAGCGCCAGCACATCCAGCCGATGGCGAACGGATAGGCCGCGCGCAGCACGCCCAGGCCGAAGGTCGCCTGGTCCCAGCCGGTCTGCAGCCCGCCCATGCCCAGCGCCACGAACAGCAGGGCCGCGCCGGCCAGCAGCACGAACATCACCACCGCCGTGTCGGGCGCGCGCCGCACCGGGAACCAGGCCAGGCTGACCAGCACCTCCAGGCACAGCGACCAGGCCAGGGGATTGAAGGGGAACAGCGACGGAAAGGTCCCCGCCTCCATCGGCGCGAACTTGGGGATCAGCAGCAGGCCCTTGGCGAAGTCGATCCAGGTCTCGGCGTCGCCCTTGCCGGTCAAGAGCGCGCCGGCGACCGTGGCGATGGCCAGCATCGGCCAGACCCGCACCCAGCGGGCGACCAGATACTTGCCGAAACCCATGCGGCGCTGCTCGAAGGCGTGGGCCAGCACGAAGCCGCTGAGGCAGAAGAAGAAATCGACCGCAAGATAGCCGTGGCCGAAGTGCCCGCGCCGACCCGACCAGTCGGCGATGTGATAGAGCAGCACGCCCAGCGCCGCGACGCCGCGCAGCCCGTCCAGGGCGGTGTAGCGTCCTTCGTCCCTGGTCGTCGCGATCGTCACCCGATGGTGGTGTCACGATGTGGGGGCGTCGGGCAACCCCTTACCCCAGCCGCTTGATCGCCGCCTTCAACGGCTTGGCCGCCTCGGCATAGTCGGCCCAGGCCGTGCTCCTGGCGATCAGATCGGGCGCGGTGCGGATCGTGAACCGCGCCGGATCCAGGCCCGCCTTCACCTGCGTCCAGTTCAGCGGCATCGACACCGTCGCGCCCGGCCGCGCCCGCGCCGACAGCGGAGCGACCGCCGTGCTGGTGCGGTCGTTGCGCAGATAGTCGAGAAAGATCCGGCCCGCCCTGGCCTTCTTGCTCATGGTGATCAGGTAGCGGTCGGGCTCGTCGGCGGCCATGCGGGCGCAGACCTCGCGGGCGAAGACCTTGGCCTGGTCCCAGGCGACCTTGTCCGACAGCGGCGTGACCACATGCAGCCCCTTGCCGCCGGTGGTCTTGCAGAACGAGACGAGGCCCAGTTCCTCCAGCCGGTCGCGCATGTCGCGGGCGGCGAGGATGACGTCATCGAAGGACAGTTCCGGCGCGGGATCGAGGTCGAAGACCAGGCGGCCGGCGACCTCGGTGTCCTTGGGCTGGCAGTTCCAGGGATGGATCTCGACGGCGGCGATCTGTGCGGCGGCGACCAGGGCCTCGACGCGGTCGAAGCGGATGTAGGGCTGGCGATCGCCCGACACCTTCACCGTCTCGATCAGCGACGACATCCCCCGCATGGCGTGGCGCTGGAAGAAGGTTTCGCCCTCGATCCCGTCGGGCACGCGGACCACCGAGGCGGGCCGTCCCTGGACATGCGGCAGCATCCATTCGCCGACCGCCTCGTAGTAGCGGGCCAGATCGAGCTTGGTCACCGGCTCGCCGTCGCCGGCGTCTGGCCACAGCGGCTTGTCGGGCTTTGAGATCGGAACGCCCAGCACGACGCCGTCCGACTTGGCGGTCGCCTTCGGCTTGGGCTCGGCCAGTTCGGCCTTGGTCGCCGGCATGGCGTCGGCCTCGACCTCGGACGCCGGCTTGTCCTCGCGCAGACCCTTGAAGGCGGCCTGACGGATCGCGCCCTCACCGGTGAAGCCCGCATACTCGATCTCGGCCACCAGCCTGGGCTTCACCCAATGGATGTTGGCCGCGTCACGCGGCGCGCCCTTGCCCTGGAACGGCGAGCGGTCGGTTTCCAGCGCCTTCAGCTTCGGCAGCAGCCCTGCGACCTTGTCCTTGCCAAAGCCCGTGCCGATGCGGCCCACATGCACGAGTTGGCCGTCGCGCATCACCCCGGCGATCAGCGAGCGGAAGGCGCTGCCCGTCGTCGTCCAGCCGCCGATCACCACCTCGTGGCCCGCCCGGCACTTGGCCTTGGTCCAGGTCTCGCTGCGGCCCGAGCGATAAGGCGCATCCAGGCGCTTGGAGATGATCCCCTCCAGCTCCAGCCTGCAGGCCGACAGCAGCACCGCATCGCCCGCCGTCTCGAAATGGTCGACATAGCGCAGGCGCGGCTCGTCCTCGCCCAACAGCATCTTCAGTCGCGCCTTGCGCTCGCGCAGCGGCAGGCTTCGCAGGTCCTCTCCCTGGGCGAACAACAGGTCGAAGGCGAAGAAGATGATCTCGTCCTCACCACCTTCGGCCAGCGCGGCCTGCAGGGCCGCGAAGTCGGGCTGACCAGCCTCGTCCAGCACCACCGCCTCGCCGTCGACGATCGCGTCGGGCAGATCGGCGGCGGCCTCGGCGATCCCAGCGAACCTATCGGTCCAGTCCAGGCCCTTGCGGGTGCGTAAGGCCGCGCGGCCGTCCTCGACGCGCAGCTGCAGGCGATAGCCGTCGAACTTGATCTCGTGAGCCCAGCCCTCGCCCTGCGGCGGACGCTCCACCGGCTTGCAAAGCTGCGGCTCGACGAAGCGCGGCATGGCGGCGGCGCTGGCCGCCTTGGCTTTCTGGGCCGGCGCGAAGCTGCGGACCTCGCCGGCCTTGGCCCGCGATTTCCAGACCGCGTCGGCCTTGCCTCCGGACTTCAGGATGAAAGGTCTGGGCGCCCTGCCCTTGCCCGCCGCGATGTCGGCCATGGTGCGGCCCGAGGCGATCGAGCGATCCTCCTTCAGGACAGCCTCGCCCTTTCCTGGTTTGGCGGCCTCGTCCTGGTGCTTGATGAGCAGCCAGTTGGCGCGCCTGGCCTTTCCTTCCTTGGCCTCGCGGTCGTGCTTCATCCGCACCAGCACCCAGCCGCCGTGCAGGCGCTCGCCCTCCAGCACGAATTTCAGCTCGCCTTTCTTCAGCACCTTGCCGATGTCTTCGAAACCCGGCTCGGGCGCCCAATAGCCCCGGTCCCACAGCTGCACCGTGCCGCCGCCGTACTGGCCCTTGGGGATCACCCCCTCGAAGTCGCCATAGTCGAGCGGATGGTCCTCGACCTCGACCGCCAGACGCTTGTCGGCCGGATCCAGCGACGGGCCGCGGGTCACCGCCCACGACTTCAGGACGCCGTCGACCTCCAGCCGGAAGTCATAGTGCAGGCGGGTGGCGTCGTGCTTCTGGATGACGAATCGCGGATGCGGCGCGGCCGCCACGGCGCGCTCGCCGCTGGGCTCGGCGGTCTTCCTGAAGTCTCGCTTGCGGCGATATTCGGTCAGTTGCGGCTGAGCCATCTTCCCGATCCCTCTCTGAAAACAAGAGTCTTCGAGCGCATGAACGGTTCCCCTCCGCGCCGTGACGTGTTTCAGTGGACCAATTGTCAATGACACCGGTTTCCATTAGAGACAGCGCAGGTCCGACGAACGGGCCAGCCATGAGTAAATCCAGGGAGGCTACGCGGCGTGACCGTTTCTGAGGCGCAAAGCGACCTATTCGCACCGGCGTCGATCGCCCCCCAATTCGTCGAAGCCCGCCAGAAGGGCGTTTCGGTTCCCGGCTATCCCGGCGGCGCCCTGCCCCAGTCGATGGCCGACGGCTACGCGGTGCAGGACATCGCCATCGACCTGTGGCCCGACGAGCTGGTCGGCTGGAAGGTGGGCCTGGTTCCCCCGCAGCACCGCGAGCGCCTGGGCGTCGATCGCCTGGCCGGCTGCATCTTTGCGAAGAACGTCTGGGACGCCGGCGCCGAGCCGACCCCGTTCCGCGCCATTTCCGGCGGTTTCTGCGCCGTTGAGGCCGAGTTCATCATCCGCCTGTCCAAGGACGCCCCCGAGGGCAAGACCGAGTGGACGGCCGAAGAAGCCGCCGACTATGTGGGCGAGCTGATCCTGGGCGTCGAGATCGCCGGCAGCCCTCTGAAGACCATCAACGAGCTGGGCCCGCCCATCGTCGTCTCCGACTTCGGCAACAACGACGGCCAGATCCTGGGTCCGGTCATCGAGAACTGGCGCGAGATCGGCTGGGAGGCCATGCCGGCCGAGACCTTCGTCAACGGCGCCAGCGTCGGCAAGGGCGGCGCGACCTCGATCCCCGGCTCGCCCCTGGCGGCCCTGGCCTTCCTACTGGGTCACGTCGCCTCGCGCGGCCGCCCGCTGAAGAAGGGCATGATCGTCACCACCGGCGCCAGCACCGGAATCCACGATGTGGCCGCCGGCGACGAGTCGACCATAAGCTTCGGCCCGCTGGGCGAGGTCCGCTGCAGGGCGGTCCCCGCCTGACGGCGGACCGCCGCGCAACAACGAACCAAAAACAAAGACTAGGGTAAGGAAGACGAAGTCCATGGACGTATCCGCGGCCCCCGCGCCGTCTGAAAAGATCGGGCGCTATCGCTGGGTGATCGTCAGCCTGCTGTTCGCGGCGATGGTCATCAACTATGTGGACCGGCAGACCATCGGCCTGCTCAAGCCGAACCTCTCCAAGGAGTTCGGCTGGAGCGAGGGCGACTACGCCGATCTCGTCTTCTACTTCCAGCTCTCCTACGCCATCGCCTACCTGGCGTGGGGCAAGATCATGGACAAGATCGGGGCCCGCTGGGGCTTCGGCATCGCCTTCGCCATCTGGCAGGTCGCCCACATCGCCCACGCCGGCGCGCGCGGCCTGTCGGGCTTCATCTTCGCCCGCATGGGCTTAGGGATCGGCGAGGCCGGCGGCTTCCCGGGCGGCATCAAGGCCGTGGCCGAGTGGTTCCCCAAGAAGGAACGCGCCTTCGCCACCGGCATCTTCAACGCCGGCACCAACATCGGCGCCATCGTGACGCCCCTCGTCGTGCCGGGCATCACCCTGGCCTTCGGCTGGCAGATGGCCTTCATCGTCACCGGCGTCGCCGGCCTGATCTGGCTGCCGATCTGGCTCCTGGTCTACCGCCGCCCGCGCGAGCACAAGAAGCTGGGCGCGGCCGAGCTGGCCCACATCGAGCAGGATCCGGCCGACCCGGTCGAGAAGATCGGCTGGGCCAAGCTGCTGACCAAGCGCGAGACCTGGGCCTATTCGATCGGCAAGTTCCTGATCGACCCGATCTGGTGGATGTTCCTGTTCTGGCTGCCCGACTTCCTGGGCAAGCGTTACGGCTTGGACCTGAAGACCTTCGGCCCGCCGCTGATCGCCATCTATCTGCTCAGCGACGTCGGCAGCGTCGGCGGCGGCTGGCTGTCGTCGAACCTGATGAAGCGCGGCTGGAGCATCAACGCCGMCCGCAAGACGACCATGCTGGTCTGCGCCCTGCTGGCCGTGCCGGTGATGTTCGCCTCGTTCGCCAGCAACGTCTGGCTGGCCGTGCTGATCATCGGCGTGGCGACCGCGGCCCACCAGGGCTTCTCGGCCAACCTCTACACCCTGCCCTCGGACGTCTTCCCCCGCGCCGCCGTCGGCTCGGTGGTCGGCATCGGCGGCATGCTGGGCGCGCTGGGCGGCATGGTGTTCTCCAAGTACATCGGCAAGGTGCTGGAGGACATCGGCACCTATACCCCGATCTTCGTGGTCGCCGGCACCGCCTACCTCCTGGCCCTGCTGGTCGTGCACCTGCTGAGCCCCAAGATGGAGCCGGTGAAGATCTGATCTTCGCCGCCCGCCTGAAATCGAGCCCCCGGACGCAGCCGCGCCGGGGGCTTTTTCGTTGTGCATTTCCCCCGCCGGCGCCGTGACCTCGCCGCGATCACGGCCTAGATTGGATGCATGACAACGTTGTCTCCCACCACGACCGCCCCGCTCAACGTCGCCCTCGTCGGCTACGGCTATGTCGGCAAGACCTTCCACGCGCCGCTGATCGGCGCCACGCCGGGCCTGGTGCTGCACACCGTGGTCTCGAGCGACCCGGCCAAGGTCGCCGCCGACCATCCCGAGGCCAGGGTGGTCGCCAGCCTCGACGAGGCCCTGGCCGATCCGGCTGTCGACCTGGTGGTGGTCGCGACCCCCAACGACCTGCACGCCCCGCAGGGCCAGGCGGCGCTGGCCGCCGGCAAGCACGTGGTGATCGACAAGCCGTTCACCGTCACCCTCGACGAGGCCCGCGCCCTGATCGCCTCGGCCGAGACCCACGACCGGCTGCTGTCGGTGTTTCACAACCGCCGCTGGGACGCCGACTTCCTGACCCTGAAGGGCCTGATCGCGGACGGCGTCCTGGGCGAGGTGACGCAGTACGAAAGCCACTTCGACCGCTTCCGCCCCGTAGTGCGCGACCGCTGGCGCGAACGGGCCGGCCCGGGCGCCGGCGCCTGGTTCGACCTTGGCCCGCACCTGCTGGACCAGGCCCTGCAGCTGTTCGGCCAGCCGCTGGCGGTCAATGCCGACATCGGCGTCCAGCGCCAAGGCGCGGGCGCCGACGACTATTTCCACGTGACGCTGCGCTATCCGGCGCTGCGGGTGATCCTGCACGGCAGCCTGCTGACCGCGGCGGCCGACCTGCGCCTGGCCGTGCACGGCACGAAGGGCAGCTTCGTCAAGCAAGGCCTCGACGCGCAGGAGGATGCGCTCAAGCGCGGCCTGACCCCCGCCGACGAGGGCTTCGGCCTGGACCCACGTCCTGGGACCCTGACCCGCGCCGAGGGCGACGTGCTGACCAGCCAGAGCGTCCAGGGCCAGCGGGGCGACTACGCGGCCTATTACGCCGGCGTCCGCGACGCGATCCTGACCGGCGCCGCCAATCCCGTGCCGGCCCGCGAGGCGCTGCAGGTGATGGAGCTCCTGGACTTGGCCGCCCGCTCGGCCGCCGAGCGCCGCGAACTGCCGGTCGAGGCCGCCCGATGAGCCACAAGGACGACCTGGACCGCATCGCCGCCCAGGAGGCCACGCTGGTCTTCCCGCGCTTCGACCTCGACACGGCCTGGGCCCTGGGCGCGGGCCTGCGCGACGCGGCCCTGGCCCGCAAGGCGCCGCTGGCCATCGACATTTCGCTGCGCGACCGGCCGCTGTTCCACGCCGCCCTGCCCGGCTCTACCGGCGAGAACGCCGACTGGATCCGCCGCAAGCGCAACACCGTGCTGCACTTCTCCAAGAGCTCGTACGGCGTCGGCCTGGCGCTGGCGGCCAAGGGCGAGACGCTGGAGGCCAAGCACGGCCTGCCGACGCGGGACTACGCCGCCCACGGCGGCGGCTTTCCGCTGCTGGTCAAGGGCCTGGGCTGCATCGGCGCGGTGACCGTCTCGGGCCTGCCCCAGCGCCAGGACCACGTGCTGGTGGTCGAGGCCCTGGCGATGATGCTCGGCAAGGAACTGGACGACCTGGCGCTGGGGTGACCCCCTCCGGCCCTCCGGGCCACCTCCCCCAAAGGGGGAGGATCTGAGTGCCCAGATGCTCCCCCTTTGGGGGAGCTGTCGCGAAGCGACTGAGGGGGTTTTCCGCCCCCACCACCCACTTTTCGCGCACGGCCTAGCCTCCCACGCCGGCCGCCCCTAGAAATGGACTCGCCGTTTTCGTGGGGATATCGACATGCGCCGCCGCACCTTCTTCGCCGCCCTGCCCGCCGTCGCCCTGGCGGGGGAAGCCTTCGCGCAGTCGCAGATCCTGACCGGCCCCAACCCGAACAGGAAGCGCCCCGACGTGCATGGCGGCGACCGGGTTGATGGGGCCAGCTTCGCCTCGCGCTCGGCCGCCTGGGGCGTCCACGGCGCCGCGGCCACGGCCCATCCGCTGGCGACCCAGGCCGCGATCGCGGTGCTCAAGAAGGGCGGCTCGGCGGCCGACGCGGCCGTGGCGGCCAACGCCATGCTGGGCCTGTGCGAACCGATCGCCTGCGGCATCGGCGGCGACTGCTATGTCCTGCTCTGGGATCCCAAGACCCGCAAGGTGGTCGGCCTGAACGGCTCGGGCCGCTCGCCCAAGGGGCTGTCGCTGGAAACCGTCCGCGCGCGCGCCAAGGACGGCAAGATCCCCTCCTACGGCGCGGTCAGCGTCAGCGTGCCCGGCGCGGTCGACGCCTGGCGGGCCCTGCACGAGCGCTACGGCAAGCTGAAGTGGGCCGAGTTGTTCGAGCCGGCGATCGCCACCGCCGAGGAAGGCCATCCGATCACCCAGAACGTCGCCTACTATCTGGCCGGCAGCCACCGCCGCTTCACCAACCCGGCCTCCAACATCGAGGAGGTCGAGAACTTCAAGAAGGTCTGGGCGCCGGACGGCAAGACCCCCGTTGAAGGCGAGATCTTCAAGAACCCGGCGCTGGCCCGCACCTACCGCCTGATCGCCCAGGGCGGCGGCCGGTCCTTCTATGAAGGCGAAATCGCCACGACGATCGAGGCCTATTTCAAGCGCATCGGCGGCTGGATGACCAAGGCGGACCTCTCCGCCCACCGCTCGGTCTGGACCACGGTTCACACCACCGGCTATCGCGGCGTCGACGTCCACGCCCTGGGCGACAACACCCAAGGGCTGGCCACCCTACAGATGCTCAATATCCTCGAGCAGTTCGACGTGGCGGGCATGGGCTTCCAGTCGGCCCAGGCCATCCACCACGCCGTCGAGGCCAAGCGCCTGGCCTATGAAGACCGCGCCCGCTTCTACGCCGACCAGGACTTCTACAAGTCGCCGATCGAGTGGCTGATCTCCAAGGATTACGCCAAGGAGCGCGCCAAGCTGATCCGCCCCGACAGGATCTGGACGCCGAGCTATCCGGGCGCGGCGCCCAGCAAGGGCGACACCACCTATTTCACCACTGCCGACAAGGACGGGATGATGGTCTCGATCATCCAGTCGAACTATCGCGGCATGGGCTCGGGCCTGATGCCCGACGGCCTGGGCTTCATGTTCCAGGACCGGGGCGAGTTGTTCGCCCTGACCGACGGCCACCCCAACGTCTATGCGCCCGGCAAGCGGCCGTTCCAGACGATCATCCCGGGCTTCGCCACCCGCAAGGGCGAGCCGTGGCTCTCCTTCGGGGTCATGGGCGGCGACATGCAGCCCCAGGGCCAGACCCAGATCATCAGCAACATGGTCGACTTCGGCCTGGGCGTGCAGGAAGCCGGCGACGCGCCGCGCTGGCACCACGGCGGCTCGCCCGAGCCGACCGGGATCGCCGCCGAGGACATCACCGCGCTCGACCTGGAAAGCGGCGTCCCTGCCGCCACGCGCAAGGCGCTGGAGGCGATCGGCTGGACCCTGAAGACCGATATCGGCGGCTATGGCGGTTACCAGGCCATCGAACGCTGGCCGGGGCGCTACGCGGCGGCGACCGAGATGCGCAAGGACGGCGTGGCGCTGGGGTACTAGAGTTCCCTTCTCCCTGGAGGGAGAAGGTGGCGCGAAGCGCCGGATGAGGGGTTAGGGACTGAAGACGGCGTGCCGGCCAACACCGTCACCCCTCACCCTCCCACGCTTCGCGCGGGCCCCTCCCTCTCCCCTCCGGGAGAGGGCGATATAAGCGCCACAAGAATTACGACCTGAATCCGGCAGAAACGGCGCCATTCTGGGTCGGCAGGAACCGCGTTCGAAACCTCCCGTTACTTATCTCGACAAGGATAAGCTGAGGAGGATCCAAATGCCTGCCTTGAACCTCGATGGTCCTGAACCCGCGATCGCTAATGCTGGCGACGGTTCGGCGCTGTTTCCGCAAGCCCCCGTCTATGCCCGCACCTCGACGCGCAAGAAGAAGTCTTCCAGCAACCTGCCGCTGCTGATCGGCGCGCCGGTGGCCGTCGTCGCCGTCGGCGCCCTGGCCTGGGGCGTGATGAGCAACCAGGCCCAGGCTCCGGCCTCGTCGGGCGAAAGCCTGCAGGTGGCGCAGGCTGAACCGGTGGCCACCCCGGCGCCGACGCCGGCGCCGATGCCTGAACCGRCCGCCGCCATGCCCGCTCCCACGCCGGCCGCCCGCGTCGAGACAGCCCGCGCCGAACCGCGCCCGGCGGTCCGTCGCGCCGCTCGCCCTGCGCCGGTCGAGACC